>JAAXOC010000102.1 GCA_014237145.1 ANME-2 cluster archaeon | reverse complement strand
TCCGCTGGCAACTTTGGGAATTATACCATTCAGGCACTGGACAAGAGTTGATTTCCCGCAACCGCTGGGCCCAAGCAAGAGTATGAACTCGCCCTCTTCAACTGTCAGGTTGATATTATCAAGTACTGCATCTTCAAAACCAGGATAATAATAAGTAAGATTTTTAATTGATATCATTTTTATTTCTATTCAACGAATAACACCAATTAAGTATAAATAACATAGCCTTATATCGGAAGTATTACGTCTACGTAAAATCTTAATGATTTTGGTGATCTTTTGCGGGGAATATTCCGTTACGAACAAAAGGAGACAATAATCCACAGCATTGACCCGAGGGTCAAGTTAATATGGGTATTCAGTGTCTCCACCCTGACCATTACAGCCGGTGTACCCTGGGTATTGCTGGCGATATTCCTGTCAACCCTGCCTTTCTGGGCAATGTTGCGCCCTTCTAGGGAGAAGATCAAATCCATTGCGTTCGTGCTGTTTACTATGGTCTTCGGGTTCATGATCTCCCAATCATTGTTCTATTACTGGGGTGAAACACCCACATTTACTATAATCCCGGCAACCTTCCCGGTAATCGGACCCATTACAGGCGGGATCCATGTATATATGGAAGGTGCCGTGTATGGTTTCATCCAGTCATTCCGGTTCATGGCAACGGTAAGTGCCGCCCTTTTGCTTGTGGCCACCACCCATCCAAGTGAGCTAATTGCAGGTCTTGTACGTTTTATCCAGATCGGCAAGAGACACTTCGGTTTTCCAAGTGAGATCGCTTTCATGGTTTCTTCTGCAGTAAGTTTTGCTCCTTCCATGATAGAGGAAAGTCTCATAACTATAAATGCCATGCAGGTACGGGGCCTTAAGATGAAGGGTATCACCAACAAAATAATCGCATTAAAACACCTCTTTTTCCCGTTGGTCATCAATATTTTAAGAACCGGCCGGCAGATGGCTATCGCTGCCGATTCAAGGGCCTTCAGGGCAACAAAGAACAGGACATATCTAAATGAACTAAAACTGGGTAGGGCTGATTATATTTTTCTCTCATATATCTTTATATTCATGAGTACCGGATTATATCTTAGTTTTATAGGTTATGGCGGCACAGTGCCGGGGATATAATATGAAGGAAATCGCTCTTTTCATTTCTATCTTGTTGCTGGTACCCCTTGCCTCTGCCGGTGAATGGCGGGGTGATGGCACGCCACTGTATGTCATAGCCGAAGGCAGAATCCATGGCGGGGTTTACGTGGGTGGCGGTCACGGGCTGACTTATGAAGACCCTTATGTGGAATACTTTGACCTGCCCGGTAACATTGAATATGCCCGCCTGTATGTACCTGTGTGGAATTATAACGAAGGCGACTGGATCGAGGTCAGCATCAATGGAAAAAGCCTGGGCAGGTCAAGCGAACCTGACTATGTGGCCGCATGGGGGATTTGCGATTATGTCTTAAATGTCACCGATGAATTGTCACCTGGGATGAACACTGTATCAGTAACCTATCATAACACAAACGGTGCGCCGTACAGCATTGTCCTGGTGGCAGTGTATAATGATACTACTATGCCACAAACCCGGTTCTGGATTGCCGAAGGGAACCATGCCCTCTCCCAAACGTCCAAAATTGACCATGCTGAGGTAATATTCCAGGGTGATATCCCGGAAGGGACAACAAATGCCACCCTGTGGACAATGATGATAGCAGGTAATGAGGGTGAGATCGACAGGTTATATTTTAATTCTAATCTGCTGGGTGAGGATGTTGGCAGGAGAAAGTCCGGTGCATATTTTGACCTGGACAGGTGGGATGTCACAGAGTTTGTTGGAACTACCAACAATTCAGTCTTCTTTGACCGTGGCGAGGAAACATATATCCATCCTTTTAATGCAGTTCTTTTTGTAGAATTCATGGAAGACCAGGGAGACGATTACATTGAGATCCACCCAATGTCCGAATCAAAAGGAGAAAATTTACCAAGAGCAGTTGTTATGGTCTTGGTTATTTCAATGATATTCCTGGTATACAGGGTAAGGAGTAAAAAATGAAGCTGATAGCCATTCTCATCTTACTGATCTTTTTTTTACCACAAATAGCTGCGGCTGAACTTGAAATTGGCATGGATATACCCTTGAAGAATAAGGAAATTTACCAGGAAAACAGACTGGTTGCCGGTGTATCATGGTATGAAAGGGGCCAGGTTGTCCTGACCAATACAGGGGATGAAAACCTGCACAATATCCTGGTATCTGTGAATGTCCCGCTTAAAATGGATATCGAGATCCCTGTACAGGCAATGAAAAACATCAATGCTGATAATAACACTGTAACAGCCAGGATCGGGGAGTTGGGAGCAGGGGAATCCATTTCATTTATTTTCAGTGTAAAGCCGCCCGAATCGATCGAATTCAAGAAAAAGGGAAGTTTTGCAATATCAGCCAGCTATGAGGACGGTACAGGCACCCATTCTACCAGCTATACCCATGCTGTTGAGGTTGTCCCTCCACCTTCCTGGATAACATACGGCACTGTGCTGGCAAGCATATGTATCATTTTACTGGCCTTTTTAATTGCCTGGAAGTTCAATGTGCTTGAGCAGTTCACTACCATTGACCTTATCACCATAGCACTCCTGGCTGGCCTCATCGGTGTTGTTTTCAGGTGGTTCTGGCAGACCTTCAACGACCTGCTGGGTCCCCTTGGCGGACTGCTGTTCACCATACCCACGGCCGTGTTGATGATAATCGCACTTCAGCTGGTAAGAAAGCCGGGTACGGCCACGCTGTTGTTCACGGTGGTGGAACTTGTAGCACTTGTGGTGTGGGGCTCTAATATCACTATATGGATGGGGTGGTATATGACTGAAGGCATAATCGTCGATATTCTGGTATTGTTATTCAAGAAAGATTATGCAGACAGGCGGAGTACGGCTATAATCTACTGTGTGGCGAGGAGTGCCTATGCTTACTGGATGTTCTATTTCTTTTTTGCACCTGCTGTCTGGAAGGTATATTATGCCCCCTGGTATGCCTGGGGAGAGGTGGGTATTGCCGCCATCGGCGGCCTGATAGGAGGGGCTATAGGATACAGTATTGCTAAAAAAGTGAGAGGAGCTATGATATAATGCAACCTGAAAAGTTAAAGATAAAACTTGAACACTGGGCCGATCATAATAGCAGCCATGCCGCTGGCTTTCGAAAGCAAGCACAAGAGGCTGGAGAAATGGGACAACAGGATATTGAAGCAGAACTGTTACTGGCTGCTGAAGCTATGGACATGGCGGGTAGCCATCTTCAAAGGGCAATAGAAATATTGGGAGATACACAGGATTGAGGAGTGGGTAACTTTTTGTTAGCTGCCACAACGATCAGAGAATATCCGGCAATGGAGTGAAAGATTATGAAGAAAATTTTAATTATTTTATTTATTTTACTACTGTTCACATTCATTCCGGCAGTACAAGCAAGCTATTCATATGACGGCATACCGTTTACAATCGCTTCACAAGGCACGGTTAATGGTGGAGTATATATCGACGGCGGCCACGGCATGGAATTCCCGCCTTACTCACAGAAATTTGATGTGCCGGATGGTCATATCAGGTGGGCACGCCTGTATGTCGGTATCTGGGGCGGCAAGGAAGAGTATGAAGGATGGGTCCGGGTTGACATGAACGGCAAAAGCATGGATAAAGTACCACTGCTGGGTATTAATGATGCCAGCTCAAACGTGTACTGTTCAGGCCATGGGGTTTACTGGGTATACTATGATGTAACTGATATTGTTGTGAACGGCGAGAATGCGGTTATCATTGAAACGAGCCAGGGAGAACCCGGCAATAAACTTGACGGCAGGGTGTACGGCGCTGTACTCGCCGCAGTCTATGAAGACAAGAATGCACCCGGGATCACCTACGAGATATATGACGGGAATGTGAATCTCCATAGTGGGGGATGGAGCGGGAAGCAGGAAAATATAAATTATGAAACATCTGTATTTTTCAATGATATGCAGGACCAGACCAGTCCGAACAAAGCAGAACTCACAGTAGTTTATCTGACAAGTTCAAAGGGCCTGCCTGATTACCTGCAATTTAATGGCCACCAGCTTGGGACCACACCTCAATATCTCCTTGATATGGGATACCACACCGGAGTAACGGATATTGCCAATGAGGTAAGTGGTGATGCATGTTTTGGTTCTGGCATTCGGAGCAGTTATTTTGATATTGAATGCTTCGATGTGCTTGAATATACACAGACAGATAATATTCTTACATTCCTTTTAGGACGTGACCTGGATGGGGATGGGAAGATCGGCGATAACGAAGGTGAAGACTATCTGCACCCGGTTATCACGTCGCTGGTACTAAAGCACAGGACAGATACAAATTCCGGACCTGATCTATCGATAGAAGTTGAGATCGATGAAAATAATCTTATTGAAGGAAATGATGTTGAGATACCGGTAGTGATAGGTAATCCGGGTGGACTACATGAAGGGATGGTCAGGATCAGGCTGGATGTTGACGGCAGTGAGGCTTCAACGACTGATGTGAATATGGATGCCAGCGGTGTTATCAGGTCAACGATCAACTGGCATGCTACGGCAGGACCCCATCTCCTGGAGATAATGGTCGATCCTGAAAATGTAGTACTGGAGTCTAATGAAAATAACAATGTCTATGAAGCAGAAGTAGATGTCAATACCAGACCCGACCTGTCTATTTCCATAGGAGAACCAAAAAAGACCGAAACCGAAAACAGCCTGGCTAAAGCATCAACACCGTTATTGATGCTACTGGTTATTGGAAGTCTTAGAAGAAAAAAAGCCTTCTTGCTGGCAGTTCTTCTTGTAGCTGCATGTTTTAGCGGGTGTACCGGACCCGGCACCGAAAACAAACAAACAGACTATCAAGTTCCCATACTCATTATGAATAATGGGGAGTCACCAGCCAGACAATTTGATATCAACTTATATCTTGATGAAGAAAAAATTGCGGCACTGCATATCCGGGAGCTGGATGGCAGTTCTTCAATGGAAGAGGAACTGATGGTAACGGTTGCGGGGGGCGAACATACCCTCAAAGCAATAGTAGACGAGAAAAACTATGTAATTGAATCAAATGAGGAGAATAATGTGGATGAAATCGTATTTAATTTTACTTAGTCTCCTGATAATAGTTATTTTTCCTGCATCGGCATCATATGCCGGAGATAAACCGCTGATCACTGTTTTACATGATGTACACCCGGGCGGTGTCGAATTTGCTCTTGGCAACAGCAAATACAGCGGAGAGATGAAGTCAAATGATACCTACACGGTTGACTTTGAAGTTGCTGTTCCAGCCAATGCAAGTATCAGATTTGCAAGGGCATATACGTACTGGGTATGGAGTAAAAAAGGCCTGGAAGGTATATATCCGGTGATGAATGCATCAGTCATGCATCATGGCGGTGTAAGCCCGGTATCACATGATTCGAGATATATCGATACCAAAGGATTTGCAGCGAGATACGACTTCTTTTCAGGCACAGACGTTTATGATCTGAGCGACCGGATACATGAAAATGGCACTTATTCGATATCATTACAAAATTCGGCAGACGATGAGCGGACATTTTGTTTACAGGGAATCGGACTGCTCATAATCTATGAATACCAGGACTCGCCAGTTATTGAATACTGGGTCAATGAAGGTTGTGATATGATCTATGCTGAACATGGTATCACCCCGGAAATGGCTACAACGACCACATATTTCAAAGGTGGGATAGATACAGAAAAGGTGAGCAGGGCATACCTGATAACTGCTTCTCCATCAGGGGGCTTAACCCAGGGTGCAAAACAGACTCGCAACAAGCTTTTTTTTAACGAGAAAGCAGAAGTCACACCCATTCTGGGAGATATCATCAGGATATTATTCGGCGGCGGAAAAGTGTGGAAAGATATTTACTTGACAAGTGAATCAGCCCAGATCGCAATTGACGAGCGGGAAGTAACAAATTACCTAAAGCCCAAAGATAATTTTGCCAGCATACAGGACAGCGGTGATTACATGTTGGTGACAAATGCTATCATGGTGCTGGAGTTTGAAGGAGAGGGGGAAACGAAAGCGAATAAAACAGCAGGTTTTGAACTACTGGCAGGGATTATTGCAATGTCCTTTGCTTATGTGGCAGGTAAAAGGTGACTAATTGTGAGTATGGTTAAAACACAGGGATTGTCAAAGTACTACACTTTTGGCTCAGGGAACCAGGTGGTAGCGCTCAATGATGTAAACCTGACTGTTGCCAGCGGAGAGTTTGTTTCGATAATGGGCCCGTCCGGATCAGGGAAATCTACACTGCTAAACATTGTGGGATGCTTGGACAAGCCTACCACCGGTGATGTCTATATAGATGATGTGAAGATCGACTATGGAAATGCCGGTAGTCTCGTGCAACTGCACAGGCAAACAATGGGGTTCGTCTTCCAGGGATTTAACCTCATATCAACAATGAATGCCATAGAGAATGTATGGTATCCCATGTATTTCAACAAGGTTCCAAAGCCAGAACGTATAAAAAGGGCAGAAGAACTGTTAGAATCTGTGGGACTAAGGGACAGGGCGCTTCACCTCCCTTCAGAACTATCCGGGGGCGAGCAGCAGCGAGTGTCCATAGCCCGTGCACTTGCAAACCATCCCAGGCTTATCCTGGCAGATGAACCAACAGGGAATATAGACTCCAGGACCGGAAAGATGATCATTGACCTCATGAAGAAGCTGAATAAAGAGCAGGGGATCACATTCATTGTTACAACACATGATAATGTAATGGCTAACAATGCCGACAGGGTGATAACAATAACGGACGGTGAGATCGTTGATTGAAGCATTCTTACTGGCAATGAGGCAGTTGCGAACCAAGAAGGTCAGGACACTGCTGATCTTGCTCGGGATATCAGTAGGTGTAGCAGCCGTTGTCGGAGTTACATCCCTGGGGGAGGGGATCCGTGTCAATGCAGTTGGTGAGATCGAAAAATCCCATGACCTGACCTTAATTGAGGTATCCCCTGGAGTCAGCAATGGAAATATTATCCTGATAACCGAATCAAAAGTACGTGCGGTCAGGGAATATGGATCTGTAGTCGCACCATATACCATGGATGATTATGTGACACCAAATAAGACATATTTTAAGGCCAATGGCATTTCAGCAAAATATATGGAAGCCAAAGACCTGAAGCTTGAAGCTGGCATGTGGCTTGAGGAAGGAACATACCAGATCGTGCTGGGAAGTGATATCGGGGAGAAATTCAGTAAGATAGAGGGAGCAGAGATCGGAAACGCCATTGATGCCAGGATCAGGTTGTACGGAGAAGAAGGCAGGGCGATAGATAAGGATATTACCTTTGTGATAGCAGGCAGGTTAAAACCTACCGGGACCGATTCCGATGACCAGGCATTCATGGATATGAATATTGCCATGGAGCTTACCGGGAAAGATGTTTATGACGGCATTATTGTTAAGCTGGATAAGTCCGGCCAGACGCTGGCTGCAAGAACTGCCATTGAGAAACTGGGGCTGACCTGCTATAGTGCACAGGATGAAATAGATTCGGTCAACAGGATAATGAACGCTGTGACCCTTGTTCTTGCATTCTTTTCAAGCATATCATTGATCGTGGGCGGGCTCATGATAATAAATACGATGATCGTTTCGGTGTATGAGCGGACTCATGAGATCGGAATTACCAAGGCTATAGGGGCATCGGAATTGGACATAATCAGGATGTTCCTATCCGAATGTATCATAATAGGTGTACTGGGAGGGATACTTGGTGACCTGCTTGGGGTTCTTTTTTCCTTTTTAATAGACAGTGTGGGCAGGCCCATGCTGGTAGCACAGTTGGGGATCGCAGATTTCGAACATTTAACAGTAATAAATATACAAATACTTGCAGCTGGGTTTTTGGTATCATTGGTCATATCCGTTATTGCGGGCATTTATCCTGCATGGAGGGGTGCAAAGCTGGACCCGGTCAAGGCGTTAAGACAGCTTTGAATGATGATGAACGTATCTACTTTAAATCAGAGGGTAAAAATGATAGCCACAGAGAGCACAGAGGCCACAAAGTATTTCCTCTCTGTGCTCTCTGTGGCAGATAATACGAATAATGATTCATACAGATGTTATTACCCTACTTTTTGAAATGGATACTGATGAACGTCAACAGGATCATTATTTACGCTCTATCAACTGTTGTTATCCTAATATCTGTAAAAGAAGGAGTATAACATATTTTGTGTGACCCTATTCACAGAAGTTCACAGTGTTTATTTTCACATGTATCACACCTTTTTGGGCAGTTAATTTTGCCGCTATTTTTATCAGGTGTTCTCCTTCTCCGCGCAGGACTAAAATACGCATGTAATAATCACTGGTAATATGAACCCGCATCGAGGATAGTAATATTTCATTTGACTCAAAAATTATTTTTTCAATAATGGCAGGTAGACCTTTCTTTACCGGGTTGTAGACTATCTCGAATATTCCTATACGTTCCCCTTTAACGTCATTCATCCATTCATGATACTGGATGTATCTCCTGAGAGAATCCCTTATGGCATCTGACCTTGAAGCGTGACCATTATTAATAATTGCTTCGTCAAAATGTGCCAATAGATCATTCGGTAACGTTATCCCGATCCTGGCTAATTCGTTTGTCATCCTGATGCTCCAATCAACAATGGATGGAAAACGCAGAGAGAAGAGGAGTAACCCTCTGCATTTTTCATTTACAGTGCAGATGTTTTTATGGAGGATGATAGTTTTCTCAGGTGACTGAGCTTTAGTTGGCTATTGTATAACCTATGTTTTTGATAACTATCATCTGCAATCCATTACAAAGGGATTACATAGTAATAAGTTTTTCTATTTTAGTAACATTAAATATTACATATTATGTTTCAATTAAATTGAGGATTGGAAATCTGAAAGTCTATATTTAAAAGGATTATTTGCAGCTCTATACTGTACAAAGTTGCCACAACATGCTGATAATATTTAGGAGAGGTATGATTGTATTTGGAATTGCAGAAATAATATTATGATAATCATTAGCACCATATTTCACATTATTTCGACAAAATAAGGCATATTCAAATATATTATGGAAATATATATATATTACATAGCAGGTAAACGGGATATTACAAATAATATAATGAAATATTACGAACTTACAATATTATAAGAGCAAATCACGAAATATAGGATGTTAATTTAATTGATACTATCGAATGACAAACAGGAGATAATACAATTACATCTCATTTCATCTATTTAAAATAACAGATAATGTAATATTATTGGGGGAAGGGATCTTGGGAGTAGAGATTTTATGAAAAAAAACATCATATTACTATTTATTTTATTTATCTTTGCAACCCCGGCACAAGCGACTAAGACTATTGTTTCAATTAATGATGTCAGTGTAGAACCCGGGAACGATATCTGTGCTTCAATTATGCTTAACGATGTAATCAATTACGGAACAGGTACAATTAAAGTCACATATAATCCAGATATTGCACAGGTCACAGGTGCCCAAGGAACTACAGATTCATCTGTTCTGGCATTGAATGCGGACAACAGCGCTGGCAGTATAACAATATCTGGCTTGAACCCGAACGGAAAAACCGGTGATGTGGAATTTACAGATGTAAAATTCCATGCAATTGGTAGCAGTGGCATTTCGACATCCTTAACCCCTGAGGTTACGACCTTGCAGGATACTTCATACAATACCGATTCGTTTGAATCAGTTAATGGATATCTTGGCGACAAACCACTGACGATTTTTACCCATGAAACGATTCCCGGTAATCTGACCTATTCTCTAGGCAGCAGCGATTATAGCGGTAAGTTATACCCGGGCAACCCATACCAAGTTGAACACAACATCTCAATTCCTACAGGAGCCACTGTAAAGTTCGCACGGCTGTATGCATACTGGACATGGAGTGTAATCGATACAACAGACGGGTATCCCGACCTGAAGCTCACCTTTGATAATGATGTACTCTCACCTGCGGCAACATATGATGATAGAAAAGGATTTGGTAACTACGATTTTCCTAGCGGAACATGGGCTTATAATGTCACAAACTATGTAACCGGGTCTGGCGACCATACTACTTTGATAGAGAATACCGGACCTGACAACAGCTACTTTTCAATGGATGGAGTGGGCCTGCTGGTAGTATATACCGAACCTAACGGAGATGAGATCGAGTACTGGATAGCCGAAGGCTGTGATTTAATATCATCCCAGCCAGTATCAGGACTCACTCCTGAAGAGGCTACCACACAAGCTGTATTTTCCGGAACGATCAATACCACAAATATCAAGGAAGCTATACTTACTACAGTGATCCAGTCAGGAAACGACATTGACAATATGCTAATATTTAACCTGGAGAACTGGACCGGGATCTATAACGGCACACCTTATGCTAATCTGGATGTGGATAAAAGGAGCGTACAGAATTACCTTGTCGATAACAACAATACTGCCCGAATCAGGGCTGTAGACGATTACATGGTGCCCAGTAACGCTTTTTTAGTGCTCTGGCATACGTTACCTGAGCTAACACCAGAATCTGGAGATAATACCCCCGTATCCCTGATATCCGACATCAAACCGGAAATATCCATAGAGGTCACACCCTCCTATCTAAATTTCGGTTCGCTCGGACCTGGAGAGATCAGCTCAACTCATCAAATACTCATCAAGAATAATGGTTCCACTAATCTCAGTGTGACAGCAGAGGTTACAGACACTGGTCAGGACCTCTATGCCAGAGGGCTCCAGATCAATAATGCGACATGGACCGGTTATCAGACCCAGCTGATTCCAAACGCTACTGAAGAGGCTGATCTGCGGATTAGAGTTCCTGTTGATTATTCACATGAAGGAGAAAAGGAAGGAGTACTGATGTTCTGGGCCCAGCAGATATAGTGATTATTGAATAATAACTGAATAAATAAATATATAAATGAGGAATAAATATGAATAAATCAATGCGGATAGTTTTTCTAAGCGCAATACTAATTTGCATGCTGGCAATGCCGGCAATGGCAAACTACAATTCAGATGGATGGCCAGTGAATACAAAAATGAATGGTACCGTCAACGGTGGCGTGTTCCATGACAGCATTGGCTGGACCGAGACAACGACACAAACACTGACCACTGATGTGCCTAATGGAACAGTCAAGTATGCTTACCTGTATACAGGTGTATGGGGTGGTCATAGCACTGGTTGGGTGAACGTCAGCTTTAATGGAGATTCTACCAGTAATAAACTGGGTCCAATACATTTAGAGGAGACAAACGATGGTAATGATAATGTGTGGTGCACAGGCCTCGGTAAGTATTGGTTGTGGTATAATGTTACCAACTTAGTCAATACAGGACAGATAAATACTGCAACTACATCGAAGATCAATGGCAGCATTGATGGCAGGATTTATGGCATTGTGCTGGTTGTAGTCTACGAGGGTGGAGATGATCCAAAGCAGATCCAGTACTGGATCAACGACGGAAGCGATGCCCTCAGTTCCACTAATCCCACAGGAACAACAAACTTTGTCGGCACTGTGAATACTGATAATATTGCGATGGCAAATCTCACTATGGTACACCTCACTGGATACTATCCATCCTGCAGCAACTGCACGAAGTTCAATGGAAATGAGCTGGATACAAGCGGTGTAAATACTAATGAATTTGATATGCATACATGGAATGTAACGAACTACATGAAAGCATCAGGAAACGATGCATGGTTCAGTCAAGGCTTTGATGCACATGTTAACATCTGCAATACAATTCTAACTGTGGAATACGAGCCGGAACTGAACGCGCCCGACCTGAACGTGAACGATGTCCTTGTAAACCCTGGCAATGAGCGCTATGAGGATATAGTCCGGGTTTACATCAATCAAAGCAATAACATCTCTGCGGTTGTGTACAATAATGGACCTGAGGATGTAACAGACGATTTTGATGTCTGCTTTGAGGCAGATGGTCTCAAGATCGGTTGTTCAACCGTAACAGGTGGCCTGTCAGCAGGTGCAAATACAACTATCAGCATCGACTGGACGCCAACATGTGCGGATTATCCGGTTATGGCAGGTTTCCCGGCACAGTCACTTCCGCTCACGATAAACGTGACTGTTGACTGCAATTGCAGCAATTGTCCGACCTGTCCTGATGGAAGTTGCGGAACTATTACTGAATCTGATGAGACGAATAACATATTTTCGAAGGTTATTCCGACAATGCAGGTATATAATACAATCAATGTCATCGGCGGTGTTGTTGATAACGGCTACAAGAGCAAGAATTTAGACTGCGATACCACAGAAGAACCACTGGATCAATTTATGTATTACAACTTGATTGGCGGTGGTGTGGAATACAATGTAAGCGGTGCAAAGATCAGTTCTTTTGATCCAGAGGCAACCGATACAAGGATCCACCACATTGATCTGCCAAGTGGTGCGACTGTGAAAGATGCAAGGCTCTATGTGTACTGGTATGACAAATGGTACAACTTCAATACGTATCCAACCGGATGTCTGGCAAATCTGAGCGTGAACTTCAGTGGCACAGATCTCATACCTGATACGGTATATCAGGATTCGAAGTCATTTGGATTCTACCAATCACCAAAAGGAAGCTCTGTTTTCAATGTAACTTCACTGATGAGTGGTTCTGGTGACTATACAGCCATCGTCAAGAATATCGAACCTATTGGAGGTAATGGCACCACACTATTAGGTGAGATGTTAGTTGTGATCTATGACCGTGCAGATCATGGTCATGAGGTCCAGATATGGATGCTGGAAGGTACTGACTATCTTATGTCAGCAGATGATACACATGGCAGTAAAGACTTCTCTGTATCGCCAGAAGAAGCAACAGCTACAGTAGCATTATCAGGTGGAACTATTGATCCTGCAAATGTTAACACTGCGAGGCTAATAACAGTTGTTGCACAGGGAATGGAACTTGGATCTGACATGCTCTTCAATGGCAATGTCATTAAGGCCGATGCATGGGATACGCCTACTGAGGCATATCCAGGCAGCAAGATCAATGTGGAGAATGTGTCCGTGAAGTCGAACTTGCTTGAAAGCGGCAACAACATGGGATTCCAGGACAACGGTACCACTGGAATGCAAGCAAGCAATGCGATTCTGATTGTTGAGACACCAGTGATTGTTGAGACACCATTACCAGACCTTGTCGTAAGCAACATTTACCCGCAGTACATATTCACCAATCTTACGAATGTGTTATCAGTAAATGTGATGAATCAAGGTACTGCATCCACTGCTAGTTGTAACGTAAGCCTAAATATCTCACATACAGGTGGTCCGACCGTATTAATAGCAACTGTGCCTGCACTTAATGCAAGTGAAAGTACGGTGGTAGAAGTTGGCAACTGGAAACCGACCGTTCTTGAAAACATCTCGATGACAACGTTTGCTGACAGCGGCGGTGTAGTGGACGAAGGTGCTAACGAAATCAACAACAATCTCACCGTGTCCAGAAACACCACAGGAGACTGCGCTGTTGATGATATGCT
>JAAXOC010000101.1 GCA_014237145.1 ANME-2 cluster archaeon | reverse complement strand
AATATCAGGAGTCTTAAGGCCGGAACATATTCGAAAATACGTAAGTACAAGGAACTGCGCATCCGTGAGAACAGGATACGCCAGCTTAAATCAACAGTTAAGGAAAAGGAGTGTACGATCGAGGAACTCAAGCTGCAGGTGGAAGAACTAAAACGGGTGCGTTCACTGGAGATCAGCGGACGTACGACTCCTGTCAAAGTAGTCCAGGGATTTACCAGGGAGGCAATTGCTACTACTGCACAGCAGTACGGCATCAATCCCGGAGATGTACTGTTCTTCAAAGACGCCAGCGGCGGCGGACCTGCCGGTGTGGATATTCTGGCCGACCTTCGGGTCAGGGCAGTTATCTTCAGGGGTGAACCCGCACATAATGCTGTGGAAGAGTTCTATAAAAGGGAATTGCCATTCTTCAGCGTAAACTCATTGCCTGTGCAGTATGTGGACGATTTCGGTGTAGTGGACCCGGAAGAATTAAACGCTTTAGAGAAACGTTTTAATGAAGAACTGACTTCAAAGAAAAAAAAAGAGAAAGAACATCTGCTGGATAAACTGGTAGAAGAATATAAAAGCGACCGCCGCAAGGGAAAGATATAATTCCTGCGGTTTTGTTGTTTATACTGGCACTATCCCAAAAACCAGTTATTTCAATCTAGGATTATTGAAATTGATAATTACATAGACACGGATCTACATGGTTTGTAATTATCAATCTTAAGGTTATTGGGGTCGATATCATACGATTCTATTAAGTTTGTGATGGAAGGTATTTAATAAAAATCAAATCAGTGTTGATACGTGCAAATCCGTATCTGAAAAATAACTGGAATTATACTGTGTCGTTTATACTAAAGGCATAATTGCATCCAAAAACGAATATTTTATATATGTATAATTATTTTATTACTTTACAATAAAATGCTGCCAAAAAACAATATAACTATTATTTATTCCACTGAAAACGGGATGGTTGCACTGGACAGTCCGGTCAAACTCAAAATACTTGATTTTATCCACGGTCAGTCCAAATCATTTGAAGAAGTTGTAAACGAGTGCTGTAAAGCTAAATCCACAATTTCGGTACATCTGAAAGACCTGGTTATGCAGGATATTATTTTGGAACAAAAGGACCAATCTGACAAGAGAAAGAAGTACTATTCCTTAAACTCCCAGTTCATAGCATATTCCCAGATGCCGATGCAGAATTGCTATAATCGAATAATTGACAAGTTGATGGATACAGTCGATTCTGACAATTCTGAAATGGAATTTTTCAGGACTTTATGCCACACTATCAGGTACGGCCTGGAAGCCTATGGAATGAACCCAAAACCGGTTTTCAAGAAGATAGGCAACGATATTGGACAGAAAATGGACAGGTTCTTTGGCGCCGGCTCCATTGAGGAACTATTACCAGAATTGGCCGGATTCTGGCAATTACATGGTCTTGGTGAGATCGAGATAGACAACCTCGATCCGCTGACCCTGGTCGTACATGACTGTTTTGACTGTTCGGATATGCCGGATGTGGGGCGGACCCTGTGTGCACTGGTTGAGGGAATTATTGAGGGTATCTTCGAAGCAAGCCTTAAACTGCAGGTAAGAGCAAAAGAAGTGGAATGTTTCGGTACAGGTCACAACCACTGCAAATTTAAAATACGCATTCCGGATTGAAAACCTGTATTAAACGTACTGAAATACTAAACGTACTGAACAAACTGAAATATTGTGCGTACTGAAATACTGAATGTACTAAACGTACCGCTGCTTGTTATATTCCTTCAGTTCAGCCCAGTGCTCATTAATAAGCGCCTGAAGCCGGTCCACACCATCCGGGGGCAGCGCCCGGTAGCGTCCCTGCATTTTCAGGAATTCATCAATTGGCTTAAGTTCACTGAAATCCTTGTTCAGGGTCAGCATCCCGTGCTCTATTTCATACAGGGGCCACATTCCGCAGCGCACAGCAAGTTTGGATATCTTGATAGTCAATCTGGGATCGTAGTTCCACCCGGCAGTACATGCCCCCAATAGTTCAATATATGAAAAACCATCCCTCTCTTTTGCCCTGCTCAGTTTATTCAGGAAATCCACAGGATAGGCCAGGGATGCAGTGGCTGCATATACCCTATGGGCACCCATGATCTTGAGCATGTCCTTGTTGACAATATTAGTCCCGGTGGGATTTTCCTTCCCCCTTGGCGTGGTTTTGGTCTCACTGCCGTAAGGTGTTGCCGTTGACCACTGGAAACCCGTATTGCCATATGACTGGTTGTTGTAGCAGATGTAGATGATGCGCTCGTTCTTGGCCGCTGCTGCTGACAGGGAAGCAAAGCCGATATCATAGGTGGCCCCATCTCCGGCATACACCACTACATTCATATCCTCGTTCCCCAGGTTGTCCAGGCCGTGCCTGGCCCCGGCTGCAGTTGATGCCGCATTCTCAATGGCATTATGTATCCAGCTTGCTTTTAACGGTGTGTTGGGATACAGGGGCAGCAAGGTCATGCACCCGGCAGAATTGATAATAATGGTGTCAAGACCAAGTACTTTTAATGCAAGTTTCAAACCAAGGGACGGGCCGCAGCCCGCACATGCAGATGATCCGCCGGTGAAATTATCTTGTTTTGGTATATCCTTTAAACTCTTGAACTCCTGCATCAGATCTCCTCCAGATCGTTCCATTCCATCCTGGGACGTCCCGTTGCCAAGTCATCCATGAGTTTATGGGTGATCTCCTTTACCTTACTTTCTGTCTGCGGATTTCCCCCCAATCCCACCACAAAACCGGACACAATGGGTCGTTTGTCCAGATTGTACAGCGTTTCAATTATTTCCGGGAACATGATACCACCCTTGCCCGGTGCTACGTTGCGGTCGATCACTGCTATTGCCTTTGCACCTTTCAATGCCCCGGCCACTGCTTCATTGGGCCACGGGCGTATTACCCTGAGTCTTAACAATCCTACCTTGATACCTTCATCCCTCATCTCCAGAATGGCAGCCTTTGCTGTGGTACTCATGGAACCCTGGGTCACAAGCACCAGCTCGGCATCTTCCAGCATAAACTCATCCACCAGATGGTACCTCCTGCCGAAAATCTTCTCAAAATCATCCTGTACCTCTTCAATGACCGTGAGGGCATTGCGGGATGCCACATGATTCTGCGCCCGGAATATCGAGTACTCATCCAGCACCGGTGGACCCACAGTGACAGGCCTGTTCTTTGCTATTGTATGGACCGGATCATATCCTGGCAGGAATTCCTCCACCTGTTCAGGTGAAGGGATGATGATGGGTTCATCTGTGAATGATAGCACATATCCGTCCATATTGACCATGGCTGGCAGCAGCACCCGCGGGTCCTCAGCAATGCGATATGCCTGCAGCACCATATCCAGCACTTCCTGGTTGTTCTCTGCATGGAACATGAGCCAGCCGCTATCCCTCTGGTCAAGGAAATCGTTGTGGTCTGACCACAGGGTAACAGGCGCAGCCAGCCCCCTTGAAATGGTTGCCATCACAATAGGAAGGCGCATCCCGGCCGCAATGTACAACACCTCATGCATCAGTAACAGCCCCTGGGACGAAGTCGCAGTAAATACCCGACTTCCTACGGCTGCCGCACCCACAGCCGCACTCATGACCGAATGCTCTGATTCCATTCTGTCAAAATAAGTTCCAGGTAGTTCCCCGTCCGCACTCCACCGGGCCAGGGTCTCGATACACTCGGTCTGGGGCGTGATAGGGAAATTTGGGATATACTTGGCCCTGACCAGCCTTGCACCCCATGCTGCGGCTTCGTTGCCGGTAACAAGTGTCTGTTTCATGCTCCCTCCTTCTCTTCTGTCATGGCACCGGTTGGACACTCTTCCGCACATATCATGCAGCCCTTACACGAGGTCAGGTTGATTTCGGGACCATCAGGAGTCCAGTTAATAGCAGCATCAGGACAGTAAATATAACATATCTTGCATTTGGTACATTTTTCACTATGATGTACTGGTCTTACCAGTCTCCATGAACCCCTGTTGACCTTTGCTGCACTGCCCGGCTCTCTGATAATGGGAATACCCTCAATCCCTTTATAAGGTATATCTTCCTCCCTCACTTTGCCACCTCATAGCATTTTCTAACAGCGGTTTTATTTGCTTCGATCAGCTCTTTGGGATACTTGGAAAGCTCTTCTTCAATGGCCCAGTTCAGTGCATCGATTGAAATGATATTCGTGAATTTTGCCAGGGCACCCAGCATTGTTGTATTGAATATCGGTTTGCCGATAGTATCAAGGGCAATACTTGTGGCATCCACATTTTTTACCTCAGCAGGCGTGTCAATGTCAGGTTCATGTTCCGAGTTCACCAGCAGCACACCGTTCTCAGACAGCCCGTCAGCCACATTGACCAGGTCCAGCAATGTCCTGTCAAGTACCAGGACCACATCAGGGTCGTCCACATACCCCCGCTCCAGTATGGGGTCATCGTTTATCCTGACAAAACTCATTACAGGTGCGCCGCGCCGTTCTGCACCGTACAATGCAAAATCCTGGACCTGTTTGCCCATCTTAAAAGCAGCCAGGCCTACCATCTTGGCAGCTTTTTTTGCACCCTGGCCTCCTCTACCGTGTATGCGAATCTTATACATCCTCTAAATAGTGGTACTTGTTAAACTATAAAATTAACTGTATCATCAATTGTTGTCTGTGCTCTTAAGTGTGCTCTGTGGCAGAATAGAAAAAGCCAAAATCAATTTTATCTGGTAGTTATTAATGTTGCAACGTTTGATGTTAATCTAAAATTAGGGTTGAAGATTAAGTGGATTTGGGAAAGATTATGACCTTTTCCGACAATTACATCGTAAATAACTATTTTACAGCATAGTAAAATCACATAGTGGAAAAATCATGAAGGTTGCTATAATATATAACAAGGATATGACTGGTGTTATCAATCAGTTCGGTATGCAGAACAAGGAGATATACAACCCGGAGACTGTCAAAAAAGTTGCTTATGCACTTGAAAAAAGTGGGCATAATGTCAGAATTGCCGAAGGGAATATGTACATTATTGAAAAGCTAAAAGAATTCATGCCCAGTGTAATCGAAGGCGAGCGAATGGGCATGGTTTTCAACATGGCTTATGGTATCCAGGGTGAAAGCCGTTATACACATCTTCCGGCTATGCTGGAGATGGTTGGAATCCCTTATGTGGGCTCAGGGCCAGAAGGACATTCACTTGCCCTTGATAAGGTGATCACGAAGATAATTTTGCAGAAAAATGGTATTCCTACTCCTGAATATTGGGTGTTTTCCACAGGTGATGAGGATATGGGTAATGTCAGGTACCCGGTCATTATAAAACCCAAAATGGAGGCGGTCTCTTATGGCATCAAAGTTGTGTATAATGAAGCTGACCTGCGTGATGCAGTTAAATTCGTAATCTCGGAATTTAAACAACAAGCCCTGGTAGAGCAGTTCATCCGTGGCAGGGAATTCTGTGTAGGGTTATTAGGAAATGGCAATCCTGAGGCATTCCCGGTTCTGGAGATCGATCTTGAAAACGATCCGGACGCTATACAGACCGTAGATGACAAAAAGGAAAAACCCAGGGAAAAGATATGTCCTGCAATGATCTCCCGGGAACTGGCAGATGAAATGGTCAGGATGTGTAAAGATGCTTTCAATGCATTAGGACTCAGGGATTTTGCACGTGTCGATATTCGTATGGATGAGGATGAGAATATTTATTTGCTGGAGATCAATTCAATGGCAAGTCTTGGTCCCACTGGTTCTTTTGTTAATGCTGCTAAAGTTGCTGGTTATGACTATACCAGATTGGTAAATAGAATTGTAGATGTTGCAGCAGTTAGATATTTTTCTGATAATTTAATATTCCAGGAAAAAATAACTGGATATGGCAAAGAACACTTACCATTGCCGATACGTATTCGCGGGTTTCTAAGAATGAAACAGGAGGAGATAGAAAAACTGCTTAAAAAGATGACCACTATCAATTCCTATGTACGGAATGTGGAGGGTGTCAATAAACTTGGCACACTCATCTGGCAGCAGCTCAGTCCTCTTGGTTTTTCGCATCAGGTCATCCCCATGGTTGAAATTGGGAACATCCTGCTGTTCAGCAATTCAAATGAAAATAAATATGATGTGCTGCTTCTTGGCCATCTGGATAATTCCACTTCATTCACACGGCAGAGCCATTACCATGAAACTGAACAAAAGCTTTATGGAACTGCTGTATGGGACAGCAATGGCGGATTAGCAGTGATGATTGCAGCATTACGCGCCTTACGATTTGTCCGCCTTTTAAGAAAGATGAAGATAGGAATATTGCTGACCACCGATAATACCTTTCATGGAAAGAATACCAGCAACAGTATACAGGAAATCCTGCAAAGGGCAGAGGTTGTGATAGGATTGAGCGGAGCATCCCTGGATGGAACTGTTATCACCTCCCGTTCAGGAGCTGCAGTATACAACTGCCAGATGAATCTCATAAATGCAGAAAATGCAGGAGATGTTGCCAGAGCAACTGCTTCCTTTAGCAGTCTGCTGACAAGTTTGACCAGACTTTCCAATGAGGTGGATGGTGGGGTGGTAATTCCTCGAAAAGTGAAGATGAAATCGAGTATTGCAACCCTGTGTGCATATTGTGAAGCAGCACTGAGTGTGAGATTTGATAACCAGGAACAAGGTGATGCATTCAATCAAAAGATACATCAGATCATAAAGAAAACGAACAGCAGCAAAACCCGTTTCCAGATCGAAGGGGGTATCCGTCGGCTCCCTATGGCATATAATCAAAAAACAGATGAGCTCTATCAGCGTGTGAAGGATATCGGTAATAGACTGGACATAAGGGTTCTCAAAGAGCACAGGTGGAGTTCATCTGATATATGTTCAGTACGTCAGGATATTGCAAGGATAGACGGTCTTGGCCCTATCGGGGATGCCCCGCATGATAATGAAGAATATATATTGCGGCATAGCCTGCTGGACAGAGCTGCTTTACTTGCACTGCTGCTGAATGATATCAGGCAGAGGAAGTAACATTATGGATTTGAAAGAGATTGAATCGGGCTTTCAGCCTACTGAAGATGGCAAGTGTGCCAAGGCAGAGAACGGTATGGTCTCTACTGCCTTTCCTGATGCAACTTCTGCCGGAGTAGAGATACTAAAGCAGGGAGGTAACGCTGTAGATGCTGCCTGTGCTGCGGCTTTAGCACTTGGGGTCTGTGAGCCCCAGAGTAGTGGTATGGGGGGACAGACCATGATGCTTATCCATTTAAATGGGAAGGTACTGGCAGTTGACGGCTCATCCAGGGCTCCATCACTTGCCCACATTGGTGCTATTTATGAATATGATCGTTCCTATGGTTATCGTGCTACTACTGTGCCCAGCACACCTGCCACTCTATGGTACGTCAATAAACATTATGGAAAACTCCCGTGGGAACAGATACTTGAACCTGCTATCCATATAGCTGAGGATGGATACGCGATCACTCCTTTGCAGCACCAGCTCCAGAAACGCGAGCTAAAGAACTTTGACAGGGTTGAGCACGGATCAGGTAAAAAATACTTTCTAAAGGATGGAGAACCTTATCCCATCGGAGAAAGGTTCTGCCAGCCTGATCTTGCAAGAATGCTGAAGATACTTACCAAAAAGGGTATAGAAGAATTCTATCAGGGAACGATCGCCAAGCAGATAGACGCAGATATGCGTGAGAATGGCGGTTTGCTCAGATATGACGACCTTGCTTTAATCCCATGGCCCATCATCCGCAACCCTCTACACCGGAAATTCCGAGGCTTAACCGTTTACAGTATGCATCCACCGAGTGCAGGAAGAAGCCTGTTGTTCACCTTGATGGCAATCAATATGATAAAATCCAGGCACCTGAATAGAGACGAATTCAACAGGGCACTGCTGTTGGTGGAGATTTTTAGAAATGCTCTGCTGGAAAGCTCAGACAGACCTTTTGATCCGAATTATTATCCCCAGGTAGCAGAAAAGGATATGATCAAACGCTCTTTTGTCCATAAATGCATCCATAAAATCACCCGTGAAACAGAAATACATATGCCTATCCACGAAACTGAAGATGAAGTATCAGGAGATACCACTCATCTATCAGTAATAGACAGCTCAGGAACAGCAGTCAGCCTGACCCAGTCGATCGAAAGGGCATACGGGAGTAAAGCTGCAGCAGATGGGCTTGGTTTTCTTTATAATAATTACCTTAAGGATTATGAATATAAGATATTCTCTCATCCGTTTTATCTGCGTCCGAATGCGGTTCCATGGGCTACGGTAGCACCAACCCTAATTTTCTGTAATAAGAAGATATGGATGGCAGTCGGTAGTCCGGGCAGTGAACGGATATTTTCATCTATTGCCCAGTTTTTGATCCATGTAGTTGATGAACATCAATCGATTGGTGAGGCTATGCGAGCCCCGCGTCTGCACTGTTCGCTGGGAGGACGGATAAGCCTTGAAGCAGAACGTTTTCCTGAAGAACTTATAACATTCTTTGAACAGAAAGGTTACAGGATCGATAAAAGGGAAGCATTTTCATTTTATTTGGGCGAAATACATGCAGTAATGAAAAAGCATGATGACACTGGCTTTCAAGGAGTAGCTGAAATCAGAAGGGACGGAACTGCGGGAGGGTACTAATTATCAGATATCCCTTATTAATATCCATACCTCATGGTGGTGATATCATCCCGCCTGAAGTGAAAGATTTGGTTGATATTACAAAAAGGGATATTTTCTATGATAGTGACTCCCTGACCCGCAAGATATACGATTTCAGGAACAGTGTGGAGGCTTTCATCGAAATGCCCATCGCAAGGGCGATCGTGGATGTGAACCGGGCTCCAGATGATCGTCCTTTGCAAAACCCGGATGGTGTTATAAAAACCATGACCACAAACGGCACACCTATCTATAAGAAAGGCAGGTTTCCTGACGTTGCTCTTATCGATATATTATTACAGAGATATTACTTTCCATATCACGAAAAGCTGGATGATCTCCTGGAGAGTCGCAATATCAGACTGGCTCTTGACTGTCATAGTATGCTGCCCAGGTCACCACCGATCAGTGATAACTCTGGAGAGCCCAGACCACTGATATGTTTGAGCAATCGGGGTGATGGCCAGGGAATGCTCAGGGAAAATGGTCCTGTAACCTGTCCTCCTGAGTGGATATGTGCATTGGCAGAATCTTTCAGGCATGCATTTGCTGATGAAGGCGAAATTGCAATAAATGATCCGTTTTCCGGCGGGTATATCTCACAGTTTCATTACGGGCGAAATAAGATACCCTGGATCCAGGTGGAGATCAATCGTGAGCTCTATCTGAACGAAGCTTATTTTAATCCAGAGAAATTAAGAGTGAAGACGGAGATAATTATAGTACTAAGAAGAAAGATATTCAACGCTATTATTGAGGGATTTGCTATGAGAGGTAGATAAATAATGAAAGTACCTGGCATCTTCGGCTTACATGATATTCCTTTGAGTATTGTAAGAGAAGGGATCTCTCTTTCTATTGAGAGGGATAAAGGAGGTCTCTTTTACAAAAGAAAGTGCATGGATGAGGAAGTAGAGAATGTTTTTCTGTCAAGTAACAGTAAAGTCCTTATTAATCCTATTGAGCCATTGCACATGCCCAAAGAGCTGACTCCATATCTCCTTATAGAGTTTGAAAAATCAATTTTTATCGAACCTACGGCAAGAAAAATAATCTTTATAAAATTTCCAGTCGAGATCGGTGTTTTCGTGCATGGAAAAAAGGATTATCAGATCATTGATATTCTCTCTCTGGCTAAGCAGAAGTTTACTTTATATGGTTCTGTTAAAAGTGGTATTATATGCAAGTACTGGAAGAGTGATGTTTATTTCACGATGCCTGATATAAATCCAGTTTACGAAGGGGTAATAGAACTTAGCATGACAAACACAACCAAGAGGTGGGTGGAAGTAACAAAAGCGGTCTTTAATGCATACGGAATGAAGATTTACTACAGTGATGATATGGTCTCTATGAAAGCGAATATGAAGATTTTGAGCAAGAAGGTCGCAGAAATCGGTTTTATCGGCTCTCATCTTGGGAAAGGGATGAAAAGGTCCTTAGAACTTTATACCTCGATAAAGATTCCTATGATTGCAACAAAGTTTCTTATGGAAGAAGGTATATGATTTTTGATACAGTTATTTATGGAAATTTCACAGTTCTGGATAGAGTTATTTATGGAAACGTCACCGGTTTCGATCTTCTCAAGATAATAGTATTTTTAATAATTGCTGTCTTAATAGCCAGAGTAGTAGTAATCTACCTCAGAAGGTCTCTAAAGGATAGGATGAGCAGAGACCTTATGGAGATAGTTATTAAAGTTACTTATTACACGATCATTGTCATTGCTGTATTATTTAGCCTCAAAGATCTCCAGATTGATCTTTCAGGTTTACTCGTTGCAGGGGGTATAATTGGTATAGTGATAGGTTTTGCAACACAGAGTATAGTAGGTAACCTGGTTTCCGGGCTTTTCCTGATGTTTGAGAGACCGATTAAGATCGGTGATCAGGTAGATATCGATGGAACTTCAGGATTTGTAGAGGACATTCACACAGTCTCGACCATAATTAGAACTTATGAAGGACTGTATGTCAGGATACCAAATGAGAAGGTATTTACAAACAAGATTACGAATTATGTTGCCAATACTGCAAGACGATTTGAGTATGTTGTTGGAATACGGTACAGCGATGATGCTGATGATGCTATTGAGATCATTGAAGACCTTATCGAAGAGCATCCTATTGCCCTTAAAGATCCATCACCAACGGTTTTTGTTGATAATCTCGGAGATAACGCAGTCAATATCATTGTTAGGATCTGGGCACCTCCCACTGAGTGGTACGATCTTAAAATGGAGATGCTGTGGAAGATAAAGAAGGATCTGGAAGAAAACGGAATCGAAATCGCCTTCCCACAGCGAACGGTTTGGTTTGCCAATGAACTTCAGAAACAGGAAGTTAGCTGAATTCGATCTATAAGGCAGTATCAGGTGGATTGTAATGCACAGACTTTTTAGAAAGAGGTCAGAGAAAGTGGGACTCCCTCCCGGGACTCTCGTCCACATAGGGGAGAGAAAAGCCGTAAAAGAAAGAATTACGATCATTGATTATGATGAGACACAATTCCAGGAAAGGGAACTGGAGACGATCGAGGAATCTTTTCCATTTAGGGATACACCAACCATCACCTGGATAAACATAGAAGGTCTTCATCAGTTAGAGATCATAGAGAAGGTTGGCAAGCACTTCAATATCCACCCTCTTATCTTAGAAGATATTGCCAATACAGAACAACGTCCTAAGATGGAGGATTTTGATGATTACATCTTTCTCATATTGAAGAACCTCTGTTTTGAGGAAAAGGACATGAAGATAAAGGTGGACCAGGTTGGTTTGATTATTGGCTCGAATTTCGTTATTTCGTTCCAGGAGGGAGATGGGAATGTTTTTGATCCGGTGAGACGAAGAATCATAAACGGAAAAGGACGTATAAGAAAGATGGGGGCTGATTATCTTACTTATGCTTTGACGGACGTGATCGTCGATGGCTATTTTTTAATCCTTGAGAAAATTGGAGACAAGATAGAAGATCTGGAAGAAGAACTCATAGATGAACCAGGACCAAAAACCATGCATTCTATTCATAATTTAAAAAGAGAAATGCTGCTTTTTCACAAGTCGGTCTGGCCCCTGCGTGAGGTGTTAAGCAAATTGGAAAGAGGAGAATCGGATCTGTTCAGGGAGTCAACCGAGCTATATCTTCGTGATGTTTACGATCATACGATCCATGTGATCGACACAATAGATACATTTCGTGATATGCTTTCCGGAATGCTTGACCTCTATATCTCGAGTATCAGCAATAAGATGAACGAAGTTATGAAGGTGTTAACGATTATTGCCACAATATTCATCCCCCTGACTTTTATAGCAGGGGTTTACGGGATGAACTTCAGGTATATGCCGGAACTCGAATGGCGATATGGTTATCCCATGATCCTCCTGGTTATGTTGATCATAGGACTCGGAATGATGATTTATACCAAGAAAAAAAGATGGTTGTAGGGCCACCTGTGACCTAAGAGGGAGGATGCTCATGATTCTTTGAAAAAATCAATAATCTTGGGTGGAATTAATTGACATTAAATTCAGTGCTTGGCATTTTGCAATAATTGCGCATGGTAAGTCTCCTTTCGTTAACCTGCAATAATTTTTTTATCTTTCATTTTCTGTATAAACATCTTTCTTTTTCAAAGGCAGGGTTCGGAATTTCATATAACGTGGTATATCCGAACCTATTCCAAGTTAGAAGGGCTTCTTTGACGAGACTTTTTATTATTTCCTGATTAATAGTTTCATTCGAACTCTCGCCGTAGGTGTACCATGCTTTCATCAATCTCAATATATGTGTTGTGGATCGGATGTGACTTGTGCCATGAGCCGCAGTTCGCCATCCGCTCCGCTGCGTTTAAATATGGCATATGTAGATGCCCGAAGATCAGGCCGCCATCTGGAAAGTCTACGCTACCGAGTGGATCACCACCATGCGGTATCTGGTTTTTCAGTAGTTTGGTTTTATCATGTTGCCGTATCATCTGCTTCATGTCGTTCTGAATGAAATGTCCTCTGATCCTTGCAAGAAACCCCTCAATCGGTTGCAAGAAGCGCAGATACATATTGTAGGTCTTACAGATTGCATCTCCGCGTGTTATATTTGTATAACAGAACGCATCGAAGTATGCGTGTTTCATGAACTTATCGAACTCCCAGCCGTGTATGAAATCCCAGATGCACCCATCCTGCTTAAGTTCCAGATCGGTCGAGAACTTGATGCGCTTGTGACTGCTCTTTGCCTTGCGCATGACGTAGTCGTGATTTCCGGCAATGTAGTGGATGTTAACGCCCGCATCTGCCATGTTAATTAGCGCGCTCATGAACCGCGATGATTCGAGAACCATATCCATTGCGTCGCATCTCCAAAAGTCTAAGATGTCACCACATAGTACGAGGTCAGTCACGTCTCCAGCGCGCTGCTCGACGCTATGCAGGAACCGGAGCGTTGCCGGTGTGTCAGCTTCTGATGTGCCAATATGTGTGTCCGATATTGCTATTATGGTCATATTACAGAGACTTTTTAATTTATTCTGGAAATGCCATACTTAGTTATATAGTTCGCGAAATACTTAAGTGGTGATCAGGAAATAATAAAAAGTCTCGGTGCGAGAATAAAAAATAATCAAGAAAATGCTCACTTCGTTCGCATTTTCTAAGCCTACAGGTAAGTATATACTTTCCTATACGTTGAAAAAATCGATAATCCCAGGCGGAATTAACAGGAATTCAGTTGATATTCCCATCAACAAAAAAAAGAATTGAACGTACCCCACAGGGTACGCTTTATTGTATATTTACACTTACATCATGGGGGGCATTCCGCCCATACCAGGTGGCATACCGCCGCCCATCATCTCTGGTGGCATCTCGCCTTCTCCGCCGCCAGTGGATGCAATGACATCATCGATCCTCAGTATCATGACTGCCGATTCAGTAGCGCTGTTTATTGCCTGGGTCTTTACCCTGAGAGGCTCAACAACACCTTTTTCCATCATGTCAATGACATCACCGGTATACACGTCCAGACCTGCATTCTTGTTACCTTTTTCATGCTGGGACTTCAGTTCCACCATCATGTCGATGGGGTCCAGTCCGGCATTTTCTGCAAGGGTCCGGGGAATGACTTCCAATGCGTTTGCGAATTGAGTTACTGCCAGTTGTTCCCTGCCTTTCAGTGTGGCAGCATACTCACTCAGCCTAAGGGACAGTTCTACTTCAGGACTGCCGCCGCCTGCGACCAGTTTCTCATCTTCGATGGTAACACCGACCACACGCAGTGCATCTTCAAGTGCGCGTTCCAGACTATCCACTACATGTTCTGTACCGCCGCGGATTACAATGCTTACTGCCTTGGGGTTCTTACAACCTGTGATGAAAAGCATGCTATCGCCGCCTGTCTTCTTCTCTTCTGCCAGGCCTGCATATCCCAGGTCTGATTCAGAGATCTCATCAATATTAGTGACCACAACACCGCCAGATGCCCTGGATAATTTCTCCATGTCACTCTTCTTGACACGCCTTACAGCCAGTATCCCGGCCTTGGACATATAATGCTGTGCCATATCATCAATACCTTTCTGGCAGACCACTACGTTGGCACCGGAATTAATGATCTTATCCACCATGTTCTTAAGCATTTTTTCTTCCTGGTCCAGGAACAACTGGAGCTGGTCAGGAGATGTGATATTGATCTCTGCATCCACTTCGGTCTTCTTGAACTCTACAGGTTCACTGATCATGGCTATTTTTGCATCTTTCACCACTTTAGGCATATTGGGATGCACACGCTCTTTATCAATGACCATGCCCTCGATCAGTTCCGAGTCCTCAATGCTGCCGCCGACCTTTTTCTCGACCTTGATGTTATCAATATCAACTACTTTCTTGCCGCCCTCTACCTCAACAATGGATTTTACTGCCTTGACCACAAGTTTTGACAATTTATCCTTGGAGCTCTCAGCGCCTTTGCCCGTCATCGCAGTTTCAGAGATCTTAAAGAGCAGGTCTTCATCGTCCTCTGTTACTGTTCTCTCAATGGTTTTCAGTATCTCGGATGCCTTGTCGGCTGCCAGTCTGTATCCACTGGCAATTATGGTAGAATGTACATTCTGGTCCAGCAGGTCCTCTGCTACCTTTAGAAGTTCTCCAGCCAGTACAGCGGCAGTCGTGGTGCCGTCGCCCACTTCATCGTCCTGGGTCTTGGCTACTTCTACGACCATCTTGGCTGCTGGATGTTCTATATCCATTTCTCTTAGGATCGTAACACCATCATTGGTAATTACCACATCTCCCAGGCCGTCCACAAGCATTTTATCCATGCCCTTCGGTCCGAGGGTAGTCCTCACGGCATTGGCCACTGCCTTAGCTGCCATAATGTTATTGTTCTGGGCTTCTCTGCCCTTGGAACGCTCGGTCCCTTCTCTTAATATAAATATCGGCTGTCCACCTAATTGTGCTGCCATAATCTGATTAACCTCCTTATTAGATTAGGTGCTACTGAGTGTTTGTAGTTCTATAAAAAACTTTTGTTTAATGGATTTTTATTAAATGTTATACTGCTAATGGAAAGTTCCATAAAATATCTGTAACTATTATGTATTATCACAGAAAATATGAAACGACTTGGTGTGGCTGTTTCAGAGATCAATAATGAAACATCCCTCCCTTTAGGCTTAAGAAATGGTTCCAGGGATATGATGATCGGACCCGTGAGAGAGATGCCTATATTTGAACTATGAACGGGTTCAGTTTAAAATATCATCCTTTGAGATATCATCTTTTCTTGTTGTTCTAACCGGCAGCACGCAATCATCGATCCAGTCAAGGTAATCCCTTGAACCCCCGTCAATGCTGAATGATATTATACACGGTACAGTATAACTGTGCATTTCCTTGACCGTGTTTTCAATGTTCTCAAGCTGTTCATATGTGGTTTTTATGATCATAGCCACCTCGTTATCTTCCTGGACACCGTCCCACCTGTAGATAGAAGTAATCGGAAACATATTTACGCAAGCGGCCAGTTTTTCCTTCAAAAGCCTTCTTGCGATTTGTTTTGCCTCTTCCATACTGCCAGTGGTGATATATACTATTGAGAACATGATAATCCCATTCTAAACTGCGTATTTAAGTTTAAAAAACTTATGATTAATAATAATATCTAATATGGAGAGCCTTTTATTTGAGCGAGGTAAACCCCTTTTTATCATTTATTGAATCTTATTGGAAGATTTTGCTGATATTTGCAGTATACTGGCAGTCCATATTGATCCTGAAGCGGTATGGGATACTTGAACGGTTCAATATCACCAACCATGGCCCGTTATTGATGATACGAACTACAAAGGGACAGAAGTTCCTTGACAAGGTTGCCAGCGCAAAAGGTTTCTGGAGGCTATTTGGAGATGCAGGCATTCCGTTGATGCTACTAGGAATGTTTTTGATGTTCGCCTTGATCATACTTTCTGATATCATCATGGTGACCTCGTTATATGAACAGACCATGCAAACCCCCAGTGAGATACATGAACTCAGGAATATATTCCTTATTCCAGGCATAAATAAGTTCATTCCATTTGTCTGGGGCATTATCGGATTGATCGTTACCCTGGTGGTCCATGAATTCTCCCATGCTATTATGAGCAAGGCCGAGGATATCAGGGTCAAGTCAATGGGGATTATCCTTGTACTGATACCAATCGGAGGGTTTGCAGAACCCGATGAAGAACAACTGTTCGGGACACGGGATGGGCATAAGGAACGCGAAAATGAAGTAACATCTGACCAAAAGACTGCAACCCGCAGGCAAAGGATCAGGATACTGACAGCCGGTGTAATGGCAAATTTTGTTACTGCATTTGTGGCGTTCGTACTATTCTTTATTGTGATAGGTAGCATTGCACCAGTGTCCAATGTGGTAATTACTGATGTGGTTCCGGGATCACCTGCCGATGATATCGGATTGACTAAGATGACCGTGATAACCCACATAAACGATAATAAAATCGAGAACGGATCAGTTTTCTACACACATATTGCATCACTTCCTGTTGATGAAGTCCTGAGGCTTGGGATCAGAAAAGATGGCAAGACCAGTGAAGTGCTGCTGAAGCCTGATGTTGAGAAAAATGGTATCATCAGCGGAGTGAAATTCAAGGAGATTGAACCCGGGATGCCTGCTGAAAAAGCTGGACTTGTGGGGGACACAATGATCATCAGGATCGATGATGTGCCAATATATGATATCCAGGATTTCTTTGATTTTATGGCAAACACCACACCTGACCAGGAAATAATAATTCACACCCTCGTTGCCAATGAGGAGATCAATTATTCTATTACCCTGGCCAGTAACCCGTCAGGTGGAGAAAAGGGATTTATGGGTGTCAGAGGTTTTTCGACTTTCGTTGTGTCAAGGTCCATCGGGGTCTTTGTAGGGGAATACCCTGCAAAGGAATTGCTGCATTTCCTGCAGAATATACCGTATATGATGATGGGCATAGTCGGCTGGATCATATTATTGATATTGCCTTTCCCTAATCCTTTCATTGGAAGCTTCGCGGGTTTCAATACCTCCATCTATATGTTCTATGAACCCATAGGATGGGCCATACCACTGGGTGTGGGCGTATTCTGGCTTGCTAATTCACTGCTCTGGATAGGATGGATGAATTTCTATGTGGGATTGTTCAACTGCCTGCCCATGTTGCCCCTTGACGGGGGGCATGTGTTCAGGGACACTCTTCATTCCATTCTGGCACGGTTCTTCGGTAATGAAGAACGTATGGGTATGATTGCAGGAAAGGTTGCCACTGGCTTTGCAATACTCATGCTGGCCTCACTGGTATTTATGATCATTGCACCTAAGCTGGCACATGGTTTTTGATTTCACAAAACAAAAAGGTTAATAGGAAATAATTTTATACGTATAGATAAAGATTATAATACCATATCGTTTAATTATGTTGTATCATTAAATATTGAATAAGAGTGTCATCATGGATTTTAGTTTTGACTCATTAGATAATCAACTTGTAACCACTGGAATAACAGGATTGGATGTGCAGTTAGGTGGTGGTATACCTATCGGGACAACACTTCTGTTGATTGCCGAATCGGGGGCTGGGGCTGAGATCTTCACAAAACAATTCTTGTATGGTGGACTTAATAGTGGTGAATCTGCCTTTTATTTTTCTTCTGATCGTTCAATTGCGGAGGTCAAAGCTGACATGGATCATTTCGGGTGGGATGTCAGCAAATATGAAGAAACGAATAAGATCGAATTCACTGATGCATACACACCAAGATTTGTCAATATCCTCCCTCCGGAACTACGTAGTAAGATGTCTGCAAAGGAGTTCCTTAAAGCTGGATTCGATCCGTTTAATCAGTTAAAGACCACTGTCAGCCAGAATCGTGAGTCCAGATACAGGGGGGTCATTGATTCTATTTCTTATTTCCTCAGGGCATATGATCTTAACAGTGTGATCGAGGTCATTGAGCTCATGTCTTCCATAGGTAAACTCACTGGTGGCATACACCTGATAGTGATTGGTGCGGGACTGCATGATGATATTACTTTAAATACAGTCAAATACCTGACAGATGGTATGATTGAATTCTATGTTAAGGAAAGGGGGTCACAGATCGAAAGGGGTCTTCTTATTAGAAAGATGCGGGGCATGATCGTACCAAACAAATCCATCAGTTTTGATATCACTCGTAATGGTATCGAACTGGAAACAACCACAAGAGTACTTTGATCACATAAATTCGTTCTGGATATTTACCACTTCCGTACTGTTTCTGGCCTTTGAGTAAGCGTCCAGAGGTTCGTGGTTTAATTCCAGGAATGTATGTCCCCATTTGAACTTGTTGAGGATATCTTCTGCCTGCTTTTTATGATCAAGGATATATAGTGCCGCAGCAAAAGCTTCCACAGTTCCCAATTTGAAAGGTTTCCCAAAGTTAACTGGGTTTGCAGCCAGCAGGTACGGTAGTGCCCGGTGTTCAAGGCGCAGCTTTTGCAGCATGGGAAAGATTCTCTCTACTTCTTCCCATGAGCAGTCCAGTACAATTATGCCCCGGTTATAATTATCTGCCCGGGAGAGTGCCTGCTGCGCCATAGGATTTAGGAATATGGCGCCTGAGGGCAGCTTGCGTGGTGTCTTATGCAGGTGGGCAAGTTTGAATTTGGCCAGTTTTTTACCTGTGCATTTCTTTGGGTCGCACTGGTTGGCGTGGTACAGGTGAAGTGGAATATAGTTGTTTGTCATGTAAGTGAGATTTCTGAATTCTTCGAATAAGGGTTTACCGACTATCTCGTATTAAGCATGTCGGAATTATTCAGTTTTCAGAAATTTGAAAAATATTGTATTTCTTCAGGGGGTTAAGACCTCATCCAGTCATCCCAATCCTGGGCCTTGGAATCTAAAATGTTCACAATATCTTCTAATAGTTCTGCTGGGATGCCAACAACCAATTCACTATCTTTAAGACCTGCATTCTTAGCAGCTCCATCACAGCCAACGGAGACATTTAATTCACCGGTTGTATAAGGTGAACCTGTAGCATCAGCACATGTTGATTGGATACCTGCAAAGTTTGCGGTCACCCGTCCACCGTGTCTATATATTACAGCATGAACGATACGTCTTGCAGCAAGAACATCAGTCATAACCACTATAACATCGGGTTGTGTCGGGGTGTTATCAAGCGGGGCAACTATGGTATTGACTATTGACCCGGGTGTGGGCCTGGGCATATTATCTACCACTCGTTTGGCAATACCGAGGGATATTTCTTTACCGAGTTTATTATAATAGAGTGCTCCGCTTGAGATATTTTCAGGATAATCTCGAAGTCCAATGGCAGCCGCGCCCCCTTTGCATGAATGTTGTTCTTCGGCTGCTAATGTTATTGCATCATTGAACCTGGCATTTTGTAACATTTGACAATATCTAACTGGTTCTTTAATTTCTTCCATTCCTTCAGGAATGTCTTCTTTTCTTGTTAAAAGCGAAACTGCGATTGGTTTTCCATTTAACTTCAGGATATCTACTAATTTTCTTGACATTTCAGAATATTCCATATTACTTACCACCTGTTTTCTAATGGATTTATTTTCATTAAAGATTATTAATTGTTTATCTTATTATATTTTCCTGAATCAATCCCATCTTCAATAAAATTTTTAACAGTTTTCTTGTAATGCCCCACAAATCGTGGCTTTACATCAAGACACGCAGGCAGGCAGGGGGGCAGCGCCCCCCACCCGCCGGCAGCCCCTCAATCAACCGAAGACCGGACCAGCAGCATACACCTTGAAGCATGACAGTCTTGGGATTAGGCCGGAGCTTCTACCTGGCAGATATCTCGGGACCCGGATATCCCCTGGCCAGCTGCAGTAAGTCCTTAGTATCCTGCTGATTGGCGCTTGGGTAAATGGCTGTATATATATAGGGTTTTGTGTGAAAATATTGCAAGATAACTAATTATATTCCGTGAGTCGCCCCTTATTTCCACTGGAAATTATAATAATAATTATATAATGCTTGTCATGGTAATGATGACACTATTTCGAAATTACCGCCCTCTACCCGCCGGCAGCACTCCCATTCAACCAAAGGCCGGACCTGCAACACACACCTTTAAGCATGACAGTCTTGGGATTAGGCCTGAGCTCTTACCGGCAGATATGCCAGGAAACGGATATCCCTGAAGGCCAGCCCCGGGTCAGCGCACATAGCCAGGCCGATGGCAGCTGGCCCTACAAAACTACATCAGACCACACGCCCAATCTGATCTAAGACATACACTCGCAAAATTATAGCAAATATAATAAGTGTATCTTACATAGTTCACTATGATGTCCAAAGATGAAATGAAAGAAGAAGCAAAGCATGATAAACTTGTTTCTCTGGTAGATGATATGCTCGAACTCCAGAAGAAATACCACGAGGTGAGAATGGAGCGAGATAAGGAGCTTTACGAGCGGCAGATAAATATTGTTGATGAACAGATTGACAGGCTGGTTTATGATTTGTATGAGCTGACGGAGGAAGAGATAAAGGTGGTGGAAGAAAGTGGATGAGATGAAAAAATTGCCAGGAGAAGAAGAAAGAAAACGATATAAATTACTTATTGATCGTGGAACTGAAGTTTTTGGAAGGATGCAGCAAAATATTTTAAATTTTAATAGTCGAAACATAGCATTTATTGGCATTATTTTACCCATTCTTTCGATTGTTTTAACACTTGTACTATATCTGCTTCAAAAAGGGTGACAACCTTCGATTGTAGATATCTTCTTATTAATCGCTTTCATTCTTCTTTTAGTCATTTCATTGGTCATAAACATCTCAATTTTTCATCCAACCGATTATAAGGATTTAAATGTGTTTGAGAAAAACACATTTGGTATGTTAATATCCAACTCTGAAAAAGAACTTCACTCACATTTTTTATATTATCTTAAAGAAGCATATAGATACAATGTCGATAAACATGAAAAACGGATATGGCGTTTTACTGTCGCTCTATACACGTTTATTGTGGCTAATCTCATATTTATAATCTTAATAATAAAAAATATAATATGGAGGTGAATATATGCCTGAAGAGGATAAAGAAACAAGCTCAGAACAAGTTGAGCCATTAGAAGTTAAACCGATTAAAGGAATTAAAGGAACTGTAATGGTATTCGCAAATAAAGAGATTGACCAAGAATGAAAACGTTCAATCCACATCAAGATTTCTCAAACCCATCTGAAAAAACTCAGCACGATAAATTTGAAGCTTTAGTGGATAACATGCTTGAACTCTCAAAGCTATATTGCGAAGTGAAAATGGAGCGAGATAATGAGCTTTACGAGCGGCAAATAAAAGTTGTTGATGCGCAGATTGAAAGGCTGGTTTATGATTTGTATGGGCTGACGGATGATGAGATTGGGATTGTGGAAGATGAATAAAACGCCAATGCCGGAAAGATTAGATCAATATGCATAAAATAGGAGAAAAAACAAAGTGCAAACCGCAACAAAAGCTATCGAAACGACAGGAATGATTGACGCCCAGCACCATCTTGTTCTGGATGGGGTGCTGCCTATCACCGGACCGACTCGTGTCCGTGTAATCATCCTGGTCCCTGAAGACTCTGACATAAATGAAACTGAATGGCTTCAGGCAGCAGCCGCTAACCCAGCCTTCTATTTCCTGAAAGATTCTGAAGAGGATATCTACACACTTTCCGACGGGAGACCGTTCTATGATGAAGGGTAAAGTCGTCCTGGTGCCTTTTCCGTTCGATGATCTTTCGACGACCAAAGTACGACCCGCAGTCTGCCTGATAAGATCCCGTCGGTCCACATCGCCATGTTATTATGGCCTTTATCAGCAGCCGGATGTCAATCGATCAACTGGAAACAGACTTAATACTAAAGGAGTGCCAATAAATTAGTTGGTAAATTTATCAGATGATTTATGAAGATATACAGCACATACGGCAATATGAATACAGTTTGCTAGTTAACAATCAATAAAAATTTAACCGCAGATGAACGCGGATAAACGCAGATACAATGCCGCAAATCTGCATTCATTCCACAAAAAGAACAAGAACTGTTGAGCAAAACCCCCATTGGCAATATACTCTCAATGTCCAAATCACTGGACTATCAGGTCCCGGACAGAATAAACTGTGAGACAGATGTCAGGATACACAAAAGCAGGCAAAAGGACACCAATATAATGATATTCACCGGGACCTTTTCGGTTAATTTCCTCATCCCTGACTATCTCGGTGTGGGGAAATCGGCATCCAGGGGGTTCGGGGCTGTTATTAGAGAAAGTAAAGATCAAGGAGAAAATAAGAACCACAGATAAACACAGATGAACACAGATATTGTTGAAAAGCAGGTGAATCAGACCTACACAGAGTATAGAGATTAAATTAGAAAACACTACATTCAAAACCATCCGTTTTCCCCCTCTTCGCATCTGTGTTTATTTGTGTTCACCTATGGTTAATTCATAAAAGAATCATCAATAGAAGACAAATATCAGATGGAAGCAAATCAAGAATTAAATAAATTATCCGAGAAAATTATTGGAGCTGCCTTTGAAGTAAGTAATGTACTTGGAGCGGGTTTTCTTGAGAAAGTATATGAGAATGCATTAAATATTGAACTAAATAAAAGAGAAATCAAAACCCAACAACAGGCACCTTTAAAAGTCTATTATAAAAGCGAATTGGTCGGAGATTACTTTGCCGATATCCTCGCAGAAGACAAGATCATCATCGAAATAAAAACCGTCAAAGAGTTAGATTCCATTCATTTAGCACAATGTTTGAATTACCTTAAAATTACCGGACTTAAACTCTGCCTGCTTATTAATTTCAGTAAACCGAAAGTAGAAATTAGAAGAATAATGAATTGAAAAATATCAGTAAGATTCAATAGGTACAGCAAATTCCGTATCTGTGTTCATCTGTGTTTATCTGTGGTTAATTTACCAAAAAGCCAGAAAAACAGATACAATAATAATCATGCAACTCGTACTCAACACCCGCGGTTCATTTGCGTTTATCTGCGGTTCGAATTCTCTTATATATCTATCGGGAGATTATAAATTGATTTTGACCGGTTATTCTCAAGTAAGCCCTAAATTCAGGGCAGGTAGACTTTATCATGACCAGGCTACGCGTAACATCCACGGTCCGGCTGCACCGTCTGATGACGGTAATGACTACAAGAAGTGTAAATGAAAACAGCTAAACAACAAGAGGGATAAACATAATAGAGAATACCATCGACACTGCCTTTTTCCATTCATGGTTTCGAAATTACGTAAAAGGTTTTTACTCTAAAGATCCAAAAATCCAGGAGAATATCAGACTTAAAGAAGAACACTCATTACGTGTTTGTAAGGAGATCCTTGGGTTAGGCAAAGCCCTGGACCTTAATAAAAATGCACTTCATCTGGCGAAGACCATTGCATTATTTCACGACATAGGTCGCTTTGAACAATTCAAAACCTATGGCACTTTTAATGATAAGGTATCGGAAAACCACGCAACTCTCGGGCTGAAGGTTTTAGAAGAAACAAACGTATTAAGCCGGCTCACAAAAACGCAACGCTCAATCGCTTATAAAGCCATAGGATATCACAATGTACTCAAACTTCCCGACCCCGCAGATGAAAAACCTGATTGTTTACTGTATTCGAAATTATTACGGGATGCGGACAAATTGGATGTATGGCTGGTTGTGACAACTTATTATGCACAACGTCATAAGCACCGCAACCCTGCATTAGAACTTGAACTTCCTGACACATCCGGATATTCACTTTGTTTTGTCGAAGATATCCTTAACAACCAGGTTTCAAATTCCCATGCCCTGAAAACATATAATGATTTGAAACTCCTGCAACTGGGTTGGATATTTGACATTAATTTTACCCGGACATTCCGTTATATTCAACAAAGGCAGATCATTGAGAAAATCATTACCACCCTGCCCGATACTGAAGATATACGAAAAATTCAGAACCATTTAAACGAATATCTGGAAAAGATAGGTGATTCCTGATTCTAAATATAAAAAGGGACATTGTATCATTTTCAAGGTTTTTTTAAGATATGGATTTCAGGTTGCATCGTATCTACTTCAAAAAGCATGGTATTTTGACCGGATTTACAGGATGTTGACGTTGCAGTATATCCTGTCGATCTTGTTAATCCTGTCTAATAATTTTTAAATTACCCTTAGATTTGAAGTGGATACGTTGCATCGTCTGTGTATATTGAATTGTTGCCGCCGCCAACAGTTAAAATATATAATTTGTGCTATTCTAAGCTACAGAGGCACACAGATCGTTTTTTCCCTTACTCTGCGTGCCTCAGCGCCCTCCACGGTTCACAGTGAAATGCTGTCCAGCCCCTACCCCGTTCTCACACTTCCACACTCTCCCGCCGTTCCGGCATCTGCACTTTACCCTGCCACCGCAGCCCGCAAGGGCGGCAGTGTGGCAGCCAGCCTTGTGGATTCGTGCAGGTGTCCATTCGCTGAGTATGGGATAAAGACGTGAATAGTGGAGTGTGCTGCCGGTGGTGGCCATGGTTATCATCGAGTTTGTTATAGAATTTAACGACTTGATCGTGAAGAAAGATTTCATACATGGCGTTTCACTTTGTTCCATGAAGTGAATTCCTGCATCCTTCCCCGCTCCCATGCCTGTTCAGCAGTTCTAATATTTCGCATTGACTCTTCATCAGCAAGAATTTCAAGGGTAGCATCAAGTTCTTCTTTTTGTTCGAGATATTCGATAAAATCGAGAACTACTTTTAATCTATCAGGTGATAAGACATCCAACTTTTCAATTGCTTTTCTTTTATAATTAACTACATGAACTGCCATTATCTTGCCTCCTGTTATAGAAACTGAATTAATTAATATTAATACTATGCAATAGGTTGCCTCATAATCTCATTAATGTGAGAACTTTGCCACCAACTTCCATTATGTTAACGATGTATCTGCCCGACCATAGACAGTCTGGTTTGCCTCCCTGCGGGTGCTCATGCGCTGAGTGTGGGGCACGGGATTGAATTGTGGAATGTGCTGCCGGCAGCGGTCATGGCTGTAAAAATATATAATTTATGAAATACTATGCCACAAAGCATGCAAAGTCAATGCAGCAATAGCTTTGCGAACTTTTCGGTGAATTCGATGAACTGCAGATAAAAATTATTGGCGCCCAGATTGACAGGCTGGTTCATGATTTGTATGGGCTGACAGAGCAGATAAAAGGTGGTGGAAGAGAATGGGTGAAATCAAAAAATTGCAAGGCGAAGGAAGAGGACATAGTCTACACCATAGGAAAGACCAGCAAAAAAGGAGTATCACCCCAAACTCCCGGCACCCACAACTCAACCATCAATTCCCATTACAACCACCCATAACTCCACAGCCAAGATATTTTAACACCAAACAAGGATAATCTTAAATCTTGAAAAACCCCTTTTAAACTAACATCAGGTGAATTATATGAAACAGATAAATGAAAATCTTCAACTTTTCTCAAATGCTCACGGAGTTTCCGGTTACGAAGGCAATATCAGGCAATTACTCGAAGACAAATTAAAACCATACGTTGACGATATCAAAGTTGACAAGCTTGGCAACCTCATCACAACACGAAACGGTAGCTCTCCTTCTATCATGATAGCAGCACACATGGACGAAATAGGACTAATGTCCAAGTACATAGATGACAAAGGCTTCGTCCACTTCGTAAAACTGGGCGGCTGGTTCGACCAGACCCTGCACAGCCAGCGGGTAATACTACATACCGAAAAAGGAGATATTTACGGCGTCATCGGGGCCAAACCCCCCCATGCGATGAAGGAAGAAGAACGGAAAAAAATGGTAGAAGCCGAAAACATGTTCATTGATATAGGTGCCAAAGACGACAAAGATGCCGAAGCCATGGGAGTCATCCCAGGAGTCCCCATCACCCTGGACCGCGAGTATGCCCGCCTTGCCAATAACAGGGTCACAGGCAAATCATTTGACGATAGGGCCGGCTGCGTGCTCATGATCGAAGCCATGCGCATCATAAGTGAACTGGACGTAAGATCAACAGTATATGCAGTGGGTACAGTCCAGGAAGAAGTCGGCCTTAAAGGTGCCAGAACCAGTGCTTTCGGTCTTGACCCTGATCTAGCCCTGGTCACTGATGTTACAGTCTCAGGTGACCACCCAGGTATAGAAAAAAAGCACAGCGCAATTGAAATAGGAAAAGGTCCGGCGATCACCATATCCGATGCTGGAGGCAGGGGACTCATTGCTACAGAAAAGGTCATCAAGTGGTTAAAAGAGACCGCAAAACAGCACAACATCGACATCCAGCCTGAAGTGGCTGACGGCGGGACCACAGATGCAACAGCCATACACTTGACCAAGTGCGGCATCCCTTCTTCAGTAATAAGTGTTCCTTCAAGATACATCCATTCACCTGTAGAAATAGTAGACCTTGAGGATATCAAAAAAGGAGCTGAGCTCCTGGCCAGGGCTGTGGAAAGTGCTGCAAAATTCTTTTAAAATATTAACTGAAAAACATAAAGGTGACTTAAAGGATGCCTGAAGCCACATATATTCTTAGCATCCTGGCTGTCGTCCTTTTAATGGGTATTGGAGCCCAGCTTTTTGCCCGGTTCCTGAAGATGCCCAGTATAGTTTTCCTGCTACTTTTCGGCATAATCCTGGGACCGGAAGGACTGAAAATAGTGGATATGACCGGTTTTGAAAATGAACTGGAAGCCATCGTTGCGCTTTCCGTGGCAATAATAATATTCGATGGTGGACTGCAGATAAATGTCAGGCATATCAGGAAACTGCAGAGGAACATTCTTAACATAATAACCATCGGAGTATTGATCACATTCACCGGGGCATCGATCACAGCTTATTATCTTTTGGAAATAGAGCCAGGCATGGCTATGTTATTCGGTGCACTGGTCTGTGCCACCGGTCCCACGGTCATAACGCCACTGGTAAAGCAAATCCATGTAAACCAGAAGATCAGCAAGATACTTGAGACAGAGGGTGTACTGAACGATCCCATCAGTGTAATTCTGGCAGCATTGATATTTGAATGGATACTACTGGACAAATCAGGAATAAGTGCACTGGGATACATGGCCGTTAGAATTGGCATGGGCTCGATTCTTGGACTGTTCGGAGGAATAGTACTTGCATATATCCTGCAAAACTTTTCTATGATCACAGCCCAGTATGCCCGTCTATTCACTTTGACAATGGTACTACTTACATTCACGTTTGCCGAGATATTTGGAGAAGGTTCCGGAATACTTGCCGTGGCCATACTTGGCCTGATCATAGGTTCCACAGAAATTGCCCATAAAGAATCTATCAAGGAGTTCAAGGGTGACCTGGTGATAATACTGCTTTCCATAATCTTCATTCTTCTGGCCGCCATGATACGTTTTGAATATATCTGGAATATCGGCATAATGGGAGTTGCAGTGATCCTGATATTATTATTTGTGATCAGGCCCACAGCGATCATGGCATCTACCGTTAATTCCATGCTATCGTTTAAGGAAAAAACCTTTATTTCAGTTATATCACCCCGTGGCGTTGTAACTGCATCCATGGTTACTTATTTTGCCATACGTATTAAGGGATTGAACAGCACTACAGACGGGGTGGATGTGCTTGTAGGACTGGTATTCCTGACTGTGATCTTCTCGGTCCTGCTGCCCGGCATCTTTGCCGGAACCCTTGCAAGAAAATTAGGAGTGATACCAATGGAGATATTGATCATAGGAGGAGGAGGGGTGGGCAGAGAGCTCTCCCAGAGATTTGATAAACGCGGTGAAAATGTGGTAATAGTTGATACTGATGAAAGTAACTGCCAAAAGGTCATGGAACTGGGAATAAAGGCAGTCCAGGGCGACGGCAATGACCTGAATGTACTTGAAAAGGCCGGCATCAGGCATGCCAAATATATAGTGGCAACTACGGATAAGGATAATGTTAATCTGCTGGCATGCCAGATAGCGAAAAGCAAATTCGGTTTTTCCAGTAACATGCTGGTTGCCAGGGTGAACGACCCGAATAACATCCCACTGTTCTCTGAGATGGGGATCAGGTCTATGAGTCCTATAAATTCCGCAGCTATTATTCTTGAGAACATGGTTGGACGCCATGACCTTTTCACAATGTGCGAAGTAGGTACGGAAGGTGATATCATAGAGGCCACAATAAGCAATCCCAAGATCGTAGGCAAGGCTATCAAAGATATAAATGTCCCAAAAAATAGTCTCATCGTGCTGATACAACGTGGGGATCAATCTATTATCGCCCATGGGGACACTATACTTGAAGACGGCGACCAAATTACTATTATCGGTCGTTTAGGAGCAGCATCAGAAACTGCCAGTATCATGCAGTAAGCTAGTGGTTAAGTATGAAAGTTCTGGTAATAGGGGTCAACACGCGCCACATAGCCTGTTCTGCCAGCCGGGCCGGGTATACGGTATATACACTTGGCAGGTTCAATGATGTGGATCTGAAAGTCTGTTCTGAGAAGTCAGTAATTCACGACATGTCTGATGTCATTGACCTGGAACTACCAAAACTTGCACCACTTATCAGGACACTTCTCCCTATTGATTTCATTGTGTTGGGGCCCGGGTTCGAACACCTGGGCAACTGGGTGGAAGAAATAACCCAGGGAAATATTCCTGTGCTCAATAATCCTCCCCATATATTTACAAGAATTTCTGATAAGGCCTGGCTGGCAGGTAAGTTAAAGGTCCTGAACCTGCCCCACCCTTTTACAGTCTTACTTGATTCCCTTAACACTCCTGAGGACTGGAGTGGTGGCTATCCGGCCATCATTAAACCAAGGGTCGGGGCCGGTGGAATGGAAAACAGGTTGATAAGTGATTTAAAAGACCTTAAAATGACAATGGCCGTGCTTGAGTGTGGACAGTACCTGCTTCAGGAATACATTAAGGGCACTGTGGCAAGCGTATCTATTATATCTACAGGTAAGCAAGCTGTTGCTATTGCTGTTAATGAACAGCTTGCCGGGATTGATACACTCACAGGGATGCCCTTTGCATATTGTGGTAACATCACACCATACGTATCTGAACACAATGACTGGATGCGTGAAACCTCTATGAACCTGGCCGTGGAACTGGAATTGTTCGGCTCGAACGGGGTGGATTTCATAATAACTGACAAAGGACCTGTCGTCCTTGAAATCAACCCCCGGTTCCAGGGAAGCATCGATACAGTTGAAAGGTCCACCGGGCTCAACATTTTCCGGCTGCACCATGAATCATTCCAGGGAAAGCTGTCCGTGTGCGGGGATAGCCAGTGCTTTTCCATCAAGACAATATTCTTTGCCCCGCGAAGGCTTGTGGTGGAAAAAAAGGAATATGATTATTTAGTGCAATGTTACAATAAAGGTACGACTGCCGATGTTCCTTCCAAAGGAACTGTGTGTGAAAAGGATGAACCAGTGGTATCGTTCTTATCAGAAGGCAACAGCAGGATGGAAGTTGTCAGGCAGGTAGAGCAGCTTGTTAATGGTCTAACTGATATTATTGAAGATATCCACACGGAAGTTTAATGTCTTTGTAGCACACAATTAGGGTGTAGGTGAATAAATTTGGTAAACCTGGATGATCCGGTAATTCAAGGTCTTTTATTTAATTTGGTTGGAGAAGATGGAATGGACGTTGTCCTGAACATGCCTGATGGGGAGATTACTGATGATGGAGTAGCTGAGATAACGAACGTCCCGTTAAACATTGTAAGGCGAACCCTCTATATTCTTTTTGAGAATAGGCTTGCCACATACAGGCGTGAAAGGAATAAGGACAGTGGCTGGCTTACATACTTGTGGAAAATAGACCTTAATGGCATTAATGAATTGCTTGAAGCTGAAACTAAAAAATTTATCCGGAATCTCAAGACCAAATTTGAATTTGAAAATGATAATATGTTCTATGTTTGCAAGAACAACTGTGGTCGATTCGTATTTGATACTGTGGCTGAGTTAGAGTTCTTATGTCCCAATTGTGGTGAGGATGTGATCTTTGATGACAATGAACTTATCAGGCAGACTTTGAAAAAGCGGATCAATGAGTTGACGTAAGCTTGATACCGGATAAAAACGCTGCTATTGAATTGCTTAAGCTTGCCGGATGCAGTGACAACGTGATAAATCACTGCAAAGTGGTTTCAGATTGTGCCAGGGAGATGGCTGAGAAAATTTATCATAACGGGTATGCCGTAGATATAGAACTTGTGCAGATTGGAGCATTACTTCACGATGTCGGCCGGTCACGAACACACGACATCAGGCATGGGGTGGAGGGGGTCATTCTGGCAAAGGATTTTGGGCTTGATGATAAGATAGCCGGAATTATCAGGACACATATCGGTGCAGGAATAACACCTGAAGATACTGTTTCGTTGGGTCTGCCGCCAGATAGGTATATTCCTTTAACCCTGGAAGAAAAGATCGTGGCCCATGCAGATAATCTGGTTGAGGATGAAACGAGAGTCTCGATCTTCGAAAAGGTGGAAATCCTCAGAAAAAAAGGGCGTGAGGAACATATCATCGAAAAAATTATCCACTTGAACAATGAGATTGAAAATATGATCGACTAAAGGTTTTCGGGATCGTTTTTCAATACTGCACTCCACCACCATTCTGCCATGTCCTTAAGGTCTTTGCTGAATTGCCCGGAAAGTCTGTATTCACCGTTCTTGTTGCTTATAAAGCCAGCTCCAAGTAGTTTATTCCTCATTGAATAGAATGAAGCTTTTCCCACACCCAATTCTTCTGCGATCTCTTTCCATTCATTTGTTCTTACCGGGTCTTTGTTTTTCTGCCGTTCTTCTATAAGTATTAGAAATTTTTGACCCCTTGCAGCAGTTCTTTCTTCCTGGAAGATACGCCGCATCAGATCATAATAAGGGTCCCTGGAACGGCTTATCCGGGTATTTGATTCTGACCTTACTAGTATTGTAGTTGAGGTTCTTGGAGCATCTTTTACAAGGGTCATTTATTTTATTCCATGCTGCGCTATTGGAATTTTACTTATCAATAAAACGTTAGCAAATGCGATACTTAAGTGGGCTTAGGCTTTATTAATGCAGATTTCACCAATTCTACGTAATCATCTTTTAGTGTGTATACTGTTGGTGTTTTATAGGACTCTTTACGTGCTCTGAGTATCCCCAGTTTTGAATGCACATAGCCTATCATTGATGCTACCATATTATGTGAGACATCATATTTCTTAGAAAGGATTTTATGAATTGTATCAACAGTAGCCTCTTTTATTTCAAGGAAGATGTTCAGGAGAGTATTTCTTATTCCTACAGTATCAAGTTCAAGATACTTTTCTAACCGTTCCTTGATTCTTCTTTTGAGGGATCCCATAACATGCGCTCCATTGAAGAAAATTTATCATCTGTTACAAATAATAATGCATTAATTCTCGCAGTTTTAATATATATATGTTTCTACTTATCACTGTGTACAAAAATTCCAGAGTCACTCATCATTAGTATCTCTCACTTTTTTTATCATATTTTCATTAGTTCATCTTAAACCGGTTTCATTACAAATTTTTATCAAGTGATTGACAATATTATTACTTCAAACAAATTTTCACATGAAATATAAATGTGACAACATACAAAACAATTTTTTAATATATTAGTATTTTTTGATTAACATTTTATTAGTACAATATTATTTGAGATGTGACGGTATTTTATAATTACCATTTTATTAATATAATATTATTTGAGATATATTAATTTGAAAATCTGTATTAGTTTAAAAATATCAGTACATGATAATAAATATTGAAAATAATATAACTAATAGTTATTTCATCGTAGAATTTGTTTGATTTTTGGTTTTGTTTTGGGATTGGTCTTTATTTTTCATAAATATTCCTATAATATATAGTCCTTGATTCACGTGAACATATTTTGCTATATTTTTGTAACATCCGGAATTACATATACTATGGGAATATGATGTTTGGGACACAAAACCCCAGGATGATCCACATAAAATATAATTCTCTGGATATACGGTATTATGTGTTTGAAGTATTACTACATCATATAGGACTGAACATATATAACAACAATACTTTATTTCAACAGTTTTGCAATTTCTGCCTATGTTTTAAACACCATATTTTACATATATAGGGTATGTTTTTTAGTAACATTTACTATATATAAATATAGGCTAATAAAAATGAAAAATCATACTACTTTTTATAAATAATATATAAGTATGAGTTATTTAGATATATTGTAAAATAGTATAGTATAAAATATATTAAAAATAATGTTTAAATATATATAACTAATAAATAAATTATAAAAAATTATAATCTAAATATTATATATACTATTCTATATAGAATAAATAATAAATAATAAATAATAAATAGTAAATATATTATTATATATATTGTGTTGGTAAATAATATTTTAAATATAGTATTATTATTATTCTATAACTGACATATTAATAAAATAAAATTGAAATACTGATAACATTTTGTTGTGAGAATAATACCAAATAATTTATTTCAAATGAAATCGCTATCGATAAAAGATGTATAGAAATAAATATACCGGGTGCTTGCTGGGAAGTGCTGTGGGGGATGCACTGGGAATGCAAACAGAAGGCATGAGTCCTGGTGAGATAAAACAAAAATTCAATATCGTGTTTGATTACGGACCAGGCATGCCAGGAACTCCTAACGAAAAACTTAGAGCTGGGCAGTATACTGATGATACTGAACAAACACTGATCCTTGCACGTAGTATCTTGGAAGCTGGTAAATTCGACCCTGTGCTTTTCTCAAAGAAACTTGTTGAACATTATGCAATGATCGTATCAGACCCCGGATCAAACAGAGGTTGGGGCCGTACAAGTCTTGATTCCTGCAAGCGGTTACAATCCGGCACCCTATGGAATGAATCCGGTGGTGATTCACCCACATGCGGCTCATCAATGCGTATATCCCCGATCGGACTGCTCTATCCGGATAACTTAGAACAAGTTGAAAGAACGGCAGTAGATTCATCATTACCAACCCACAGACATCCCGAATCCATCGCTGGCGCAGTGACCGTAGCATCTGCAGTTTCTCTTGCAATAACAAACACCAGCCCTGATATTATTTTAAAGACTGCCAGCAGCCTGGCTAAAAAGTACGACCATGTGCTGGGCAACAAAATCTTTTCCATTGAAAAAATGAGATATATGCCAGAGCTCAATGCATTCTCCACAATAGGCACTTCCCTGATGACACGGGATGTAGTACCTTCGGCATTCTATTGTTTTTCTAAAAATCCGCTGGATTTTTCAAGTGCCATGATTACTGCTATTAATGCAGGTGGGGATACTGATTCTATTGCTGCTGTTACAGGTGCTATCTGCGGCGCATATCTTGGAATTGACGCTATTCCAAAAAAATGGCTGGATGGGCTTGAGAACCATGATGAGATCGAATCACTTGCCCTGGAACTATGGGAAATCGGCAGACATAATATGAAAGAGTGAGTCTATGATTCCAGACCATGACCGATGATACAATAAGAGCTGTAATCCCCTTTAAAAAAGAGAATGCAAAATCAAGACTATCGGAAGTACTTTCCGAAACCCAGAGGCAAAAGCTTGCTCTTTGTATGTTATTTGATGTTATAAGTGCACTGGAAAAGTCAGGGAAATTCGATGAGATCGATATTTTGAATTCTTCATTTTCCAGCATAATGAATACTGAGTTTCCGTTAAATATCAATATCCTGCTAAATGAGAAAAACTTGAACGATGCATTGAACGAATATCTCAAAAAATCGGCCGAACACTGGGATGGTACTGTGTTTATCATCATGGCTGATATGCCGTTGGTTACTGAAAAACAGGTTATCGAACTTACAAATAAGACAGCAGACGTGGTAATAGCCCCGGGTTCGGGTGGCGGGACCAATGCCTTGCTGATACGAAATCAGGAAAAATTCCATGTGGATTATTACGGTACCAGTTTCCTTGACCACTTAAAGATTGCAAAAGAGGCTGGCCTGACTGTGGATGTGTATGATTCCTTTTTGGTCAGCACTGATATGGATGAACCCGATGACCTGGTAGAACTACTGATACACGGGCAGGGCAGGGCAGCAGATTATCTCAGGTCTGTCGGAATATCACTTGATACCAAAACTGGTAAACTTAACCTGAAAAAAAAGAGTTGACAAATAAACAGAGCTGATAATTATCGCTTAATTGTCAATTCAATATCTGTCCAGTCCTTTTCCACACCCTCAAGGGGTTCTACTGCACCGCCCACAATACCTGCAATAACCTTCTGCACAAATTTGTTAATCGTTATATCCTTTCCATCAACAATAAGTTCTAATTCTATATTTTTCTCCATATTTTTCCCTCCAATATTATATATGCATCTCGAACATTTCATTCATCTCAAACATTTCATTTATCCAATTCATATCATTCATCTTTTTTTATTTGAATTTTCTATAATTTCCTGCATATCTCTTACATCCCATCCCAGGATGTCACGGATGATAATATAGCTCATTTCAGGTGAGATCGCTCCCGCTTCAGTACAGATAAGGTCAATATAGCTTGAAGGGGTGACATCAAAAGCCGGATTTTTTACTCTGACATGTTTCATGCCTGATAGTTTTTCAGGGTCAATGACCTCCCCTGTATCCCGCTCTTCAATTTCTATCATTTCACCAAGCAGTGTGCGTGGACTGAACTTATAAGTCTCTGCCGCCACTATCAGGTTTGTCCTGCCCTCGTGGGCTGCCAGTGCCAATTGGGATGTACCAATTTTATTAATGACCGACCCATTTGTTGTCACTGCATCTGCTCCTACCACCACCAGGTCCACATCCTTCATAAAGTACCTGACTGCCGAATCAACGATCAGTGTGGTCTCTATGCCCAGCTCGTTAAGTTGTTGAATTGTTAAATGACCCTGCAACCTGGGCCTGCTCTCTGTAGCTATTACTTTGATATTTTTCCCGCTGCGATGAGCTTCGGCTATTACTGATAAGGCAGCCTGGCTGTTGCAGTGGGTCATAATTGTATCGCCATCGCCTATGCGCTGACTGCCGATCAGACCGATCCGCCTGGTTGCTTCCTTTGATGTGGAAATGAACTCATCGGCCAGCCTTACCAGATCAGATCTTGCCTCATCTACTGATCCTCCCTTGTATGCCATTACTATCCTGACAGCATTTGGCAAAGATACCGCAGTGGGTCTTGTTGATACAAGTATTTCTGCCGCCCTGGATAACTGGCTGTCAAACTCTTGCTTTACAGTGGTTTCCTGTACAAGGGCATAGTCCTTTAGAGCCTGTGCCGCTGCCCTGGCAATGGTACCGGCTCCGCGTATTTCCATATTCCGTATCTTTTTAGCAACGTCAATTATCTTATCCATTTCTGCAACCAGTACACAAAAGGTAACTTACATGGCAAAAGGCTTACTACATTGACAGATAAAATACCGCAAATGAATGAAAGCACAGTTCCCGGTCATCACTCCACTGAGGAAAGAATAGACCAAGTGGTTGAATATCTCAAAAACATCAATGGTGTGCTTGTGGCATACAGCGGCGGAGTGGACAGCAGTACACTGGCAGCACTGGCACATATGGCACTTGGAGAGCGGTGCGTTGCCGTTACCGCTGAGGGCCAGACCCTGCCGGCACGGGAACTGGAAAGTTCCAGAAGTACAGCCAGATCATTAGGTATCAGGCATATCATTATCCCCTATAATGAGCTGGATGAGCCGGAATTTGCCAATAACCCGGTTGATAGATGCTACCATTGTAAAAATGGCCTGTTCAGGGAATTGAAGAAACTGGCCAGTGAAATGGGATTGGAAGCTGTAGCTGAAGGGACTAATGCTTCAGAACTAACAGGACACAGGCCTGGCCACAAGGCAGCGATTGAAAACGGGATACTTACACCTTTTGCAGACCTTGGTATTAACAAAAACGAGATACGGCAGATGGCAAAGTATCTTGGATTATCAATATGGGATAAACCTCAACTGGCATGCCTGTCCAGCAGGTTCCCTTACGGACGGACTATTACAGTTCAGGGACTTCAAAAGGTGGAGAAGGCAGAGGATTATCTTTTTAATCTCGGGGTCAGCCAGTGCAGGGTACGAGACCATGAAGACATTGCACGTATTGAAGTATCAGGGGATGATCTTCATATTATACTGAAGTACAGGGATGATATTGTGAGTGTTTTTAAAGAACTTGGTTATACCTATATCACCCTTGACCTGGAGGGCTTCAGGAGCGGAAGTTTTGATATCGCTATAAAAACCGGGACCCGGGCTGAATTAAGATAAACTTCTGGATAAAAATACCGGCAAGCTGAACAACCATTAGGGCTAAAAAAAATTAATGTGTCATCAGTTAAGAGTAATATTGTGATAGAACGTGGATTGCACAGATGACACGGATGTGCGAGGATACGAAAATAAATCCGTGAAAATCCGTCTAATCCGTGTCATCTATGTTCTATTCAAACTAAATTGATTAATCATAAAAAATCATTGGTTATTTGGAAAACAATACCAATCGAGCCAGTCAAACTCCTTAACCGATTACTAATGAAAAAAAAATTAGGCCAAACAACCCGTAATATAACCAGCAGACCTCACTCGAACAGCCTGTCCACCAGCCACTGGGGATCGAACTTAACAATATCGTCGTATTCCTGGCCCACTCCGAAGAACAGTATGGGTTTACCTGTGGTATGTGCTATGGAAATAGCTGCGCCGCCTTTGGAATCTGCATCAGACTTGGTCAATATGCTTCCGCTTATCGGTACTGTCTGGTTGAATAGATGGGCACGTTCCACTGCATCGTTGCCAGCAATTGCCTCGTCCACGAATATCACAAGGTCAGGGGGGGATACCCTGCATATCTTCTTTAACTGGTCCATCAGGTTGATATTTGTATGCATCCTGCCAGCCGTATCTGCCAGCACCACATCTATTTTCCGGGCTTTGGCATACTCCACCGAATCATATATCACAGCAGCCGGGTCGCCGCCTTCCTGGTGTTTGATCATCTTCAATCCCAGGTTATCTGCATGACGCTGCAGCTGGTCAATGGCACCAGCCCTGAATGTATCGCCGGCCGCCAGTACCACCGAATATCCCCTGTCTTTAAGCCGCTTGGCTATCTTGGAGATAGTGGTGGTCTTACCGGTGCCGTTCACGCCGACAAATGCAATATTGACAGGTTTATTTGCCTGTTCAATAAAGTCATCAAAATCCAGGGTATCTACGTTCAATACACTGATAAGCGCTTTTCTGAGAGCCTGTTCTACAATATCCTTTTTGTTCCCACCGATCTTATAGTTGGTTCCAGCCAGTTCCGACTTCACATATCCCACTATCTCTTCCGCAACTTCCAGGGCAACATCACTTTCAAGAAGTGCCACTTCCAGGTCCCATAAAGGTTCTTCCAGCGATTTTTCACTTATTATGAACTCACGACTAAGCAGCAGTGCTTTAGCCTTCTGTTTGATTCCAACTGCTACTGATGGTGTCTCTTTTTTTTCTTCTTTAGTGACACCACCTGACCCTTCCTGCTGGATGTCTTCAGATGCTTCTTCAGCCTGTTGATCCAGTATGTCACCAAATGAATTTTTGAAGCTGCTGAGTTTCTTTTTTAAACTATTGAACATCTACAAACCCTGTATTGGACCTTGATTTGTCTGCTGTGCTATTTGACCTGCCTGCTGTCCTTTTATTGCAGTTGTCACAACGGACTCGATCTCATGCATCTTTGTTACGATCTGCTCCAGGTTGTTCTGGGTGGTTTGATGGAACTTGGTAAGCTCTTCTTTCTGGATTTCCAGGCTTTTTTTAGCATTGTCCAAATCCTTTTCCATACTGATACCTGCACCAATTTCCATGATCACAGTATCTGGTTTTAACAGTTTTGCCATGATATTAGTACCCGAACCGATAGGAATCAGGATTTCGTGTCCGTCTTCTGTTCCTTCAATCTCAGTTATGGTATTGATGGCCTTCTCGGATTCGGCTAAAGAAGCACTGACCATGTTCAATTGTTGTGATAGTGCATCTGACTGGTATTGCAATTGCTGGAACTGATTTGACATTTTCTGGATGTCCTCTTTTGATAGTTCTTGATTAGAAGACAAGCTTATTCACTCCTTTGTTGTGGATTCCAGTTGTATTAAAATGCGTTTCAGGCCGTGTTCACTACCAATAAGAGAATAGACTTTGTCTTCTGCGTTTTTCTCATTTTGGCTGGTTACTTTCTTGGTAAATTTCTCCCATGAAATACCTGCTTTGAATCTACCTGAAATAATATAATTTTCCATCTCTTCGAACTCCTTGATCATGCTCATGATTGTGTCTACATTAATCCTATAATATGATGTACCCTAATTCCATTTGCAAGTTAAATAGTTTATTCAAACCTTGCACTACCACCATAAGCTTTAAGTTTATTATGAATATATATTCATTAATGCCAAGACCAAGACGCCACCGGTATATACGGTCGTCATTTGATTACAATTATTTCAAACCGTGTACAACCTGTCTGCAGGACATAGGTGAAGTGGTCCTGAAGATGGAAGAGATGGAGAGCATACGGCTGAAGGATTATCTTGGAATGGATCAACGTGAGGCGGCAGATCATATGAAAGTCTCGCAGCCAACATTCCACAGGATACTGACCGAAGCAAGAAGAAAGATCGGGTGCGCCCTGGTCTGTGGCAAAGCGATACGAATTCATGGAGGGATGTACGAGATGGCAATAACTCAACTACGTAAGTTCCAGTGCTATGACTGCAAGCATGTATGGGAAGTGGTACATGGCACAGGAAGACCCCAGAACTGCCCGGAGTGTAAAAGCGTGAATATACACAGGGCTGAGGACGATCGTGGCTATGCCAGAGCCGGACGTGGCAGACATGGTATGCGGTAAGATTGTGAAATTGACAATGTAGATCATTTTGTAAAAGGAGATTGATAAATATGAAGATATGCGTAACCTCAACCGGACCAAACATGGATGCGTCCGTAGATCCAAGATTTGGAAGATGCCAGTACTTCGTTTTCGTGAACTCGGAAACTATGGAGTATGAAGCAATGCCGAATCCAAGTATAGGTGCTTCGAGCGGTGCTGGAATACAGGCGGCACAGACCGTTGCAGACAAAGGCGCCGGCGTTGTTATCACCGGACAGGTGGGACCGAATGCGATCCAGACGCTCGGTGCTACTAATATCTCGATCGTGACTGGTGCAAGCGGCACTGTCAGCGATGCGATCGAGCAGTACAAGAGCGGCCAACTGCAGGCAGCCCCCGGTGCGCCTGCCCCCGGTATGCCTGCTACCGGTATGCCTGGTGCAGGCATGGGAAGAGGTATGGGACGCGGCGGTGGCCGTGGCGGCGGTCGCGGAATGGGTGGAGGTATGGGACGAGGAATGGGACAAGGAATGGGCTTGGCAGCTCCGGTAACACCTACTCCTCCAGTACCGTCCCAGCCTGCACAGACGTTAGATGAAGAGATACAAGCTTTGGAAAGTAAGATGATAGAGATCAAAGCAAAGCTGGAAGAACTGAAAAAATGAAGTGCAAAATCGATGAATCGCTATGTACAGGATGTGGATTATGCATCAATGCATGTCCGGTAAGTGCGATAACACTATCAGATGCGGCACATATCGATAACGACCTCTGCACTGGCTGCGGAGCCTGTGTCAACATATGCAAGAAAGAGGCAATTATCGAAGTGCCGGATGAAATAGTGCAGGAGAATGTGTCCATGCCCGCCGCAATTGCATCCGGGATTACAACTGCCATAGGATCTGTTAGAGACGCCATCAAACGGTATACGAATAACAGCGCCACTAACGGAACTCGTCGAGATAGTATGGGGCGCGGTGGCGGTCGTGGTCGTGGTCGTGGTCGCAGTAGTGGCAGTGGTCGTAGTGGTGGCAGTCGTAGTGGTGGCAGTCGTAGTGGTGGCATTGGCCGTCGCGGAAAAAAAGGGTGATAATTCAATTTTGACAATATTTATAATGCGTTGGTATAGCCGTTTTTTTATCTGATCTCTTATTTTGTAGGAATCCAGAACTCAGGGAGCTTCTAACCAAAATTTATCTCTGAGGCATGTGTCAACAGGTTCAAGACTTGTAGCATCAGTTTGGTTGCCCGGCCATACGCTATATGTAACAAGTACGCCTTTCTGGTCAACAACAAAAGCAACAACGATTTGAGGGGGGGTCAGGATTGGTATTGTGTTCGATCACATTGACCGGTTCTATTTCGTCACAGATCTTGTGCAAGGCCAGTACATATAATACTAAAGATACAATCCACACATTTAAAGCTTGGAACAATTGATGTTATCGTGAAGCCCAGGCAGATGCTATGAACTCACATACGAATTTTGCGCCCAGAAGTGCGGTATTTCCGCTATCGAACCCGGGAGCGATCTCCACCAGATCGAAACCAACAGACCGGGGGGCCAGCCGCCTGATAAGTGAAAGCACCTGCCTGTCAGTTAGTCCGAAGGGTTCGGGTGTACCCAGTGCAGGAGCATATGCCGGATCCAGGACATCCATATCTAGTGACAGGTACAGGTGACTTGTACCAAGGTCAAGGTGCCTGGAAAGTTCTGCAAGAACATGTGGGATGCCTTTATCCTCTACAAGATCTGCCGGATAGTAGGTAATACCACGGGACCTGGCAAGTGAGTATTCATCCCTGGTGCCGCTTCGTATGCCTATGGATACATAATTGCCTGTAATGTCTTCGATGATACGGCGGCTCACACAGGCATGACTGTTGACCTGCCCCTCATATTCCTGCCGCAGGTCAAAATGGGCATCCAGCACCACCACACCCAGGTCATTGAAATAGCTCTTTGATCCCCTGACACACGGCACCGTAAGTGAATGTTCACCACCCAGCATTACGGGAATCTTACCATCACTAAGGATGCCGGTTACCATGTCACCAACCGCAGCCTGGGCCTGTTCTACTGTGCAATTATCAGGTATGTCCACATCTCTTGCATCATGAAAGGGTATGTCCACATCTCCAGCATCATGGAAGGGTATGTCCACATCTCCAGCATCATGGAAGGGTATGTCCACATCTCCTGCATTATGGAAGGGTATGTCCACATCCCCCGCATCATGGAAGGGTATGTCAGCAAGGTCGATATCGAAGTAAGGGTTGTAGGTCTCAAAGTTATACGAAGCTTCGCGTATGGCATCAGGGGCAAACCGGCTGCCCTTCCTGAAAGAGGATGTACCGTCGAAAGGTGCACCGAAGATCACGAATTTAGCATCAGAATAATTAGAATCGGCATCTGCAAAAAAAAGTTCCCCACCCATGCGAACATTCCTAAAAAAAATTAAAAAAAAATACAGGCTCAGAGTCGCATATCGATTTTCATCTTCCCCATGGCAACCAGATACTGGAGATCCTTTCCAACCTCGATCTTATCCTTATACTCATCCGGTAGGGCAAGCTCGATAGTGGAATAATCGCCCATGTCCATTAACTGTACCACATCACCAGAGATAGAGATAACCTGCCCGTTCTTCCTTTCCACAAGGGGAACGTAGATCTTCTGTGTAACAGGCGATATAATGGAACGTTTCTGGTTGTCAAATATACCAACAGCGTCTACCCTGGCTTTGGCACTTCCGTGTTTTCCTGGTTTTGAATGTGAGAGTGATTTGATCACGCAGGGTTCATCATCGATTATAACATATCTTCCTTCTTTTAATGTACGGACTTCGGTCTGCTCTTTCATGGGATAAGTTCCTCCGGTAAATAGACATAGCTAATATCACGAACTTAATATCGTTGGGGCTTAAATATATATCGTAAATAATACCACTGGGTCCCTCCGGATGACCGGGGGAAGGGAAGTTACGTGTATATTCCAATATCACGTTCTTTCTCTGGTTTCACTTTCTCCCTGGCTTTTTTGATATGATTACCTGTAACCCTGTACTTTTGCATCTCTTCATCATCATCTACCAACTTGCCTGACTGCACGTATTCCCTGATGGCCAGCATTATGCTTTCCCGTACAATTCCCGCAATATCGGCACCAGAATAGTTTGCAGTCTCCTTAACCAGTTTTTGAACATCAACATCGTCGGTAAACGGCTTATTATTCATATATATCCTGAGTATCTCCCGCCACGCGGCCTCATCAGGCAGCGGAACTTCCACCATCTTGTCAAACCTGCCAGGCCGAAGCAGTGCCCTGTCTATCATATCAATCCTGTTTGTTGCGGCAATGGCAACCACACCATGCAGTTCTTCCAGTCCGTCCAGTTCGGCAAGGAACTGGCTGATTACCCTTTCAGTTACATGACTGTCAAAACTCTGGCCCCTGGTGGGTGTAATGCCAGGCATCTCGGCAGTTATACACAAGTTTTTCTTTTCACTGTCAATGATGTTGCACGAGTATGGTTCTCTCACATCCCCGCTAATTATACCGGAAGCAGATGGCCTGATATTTCCGAACTGTTCGTGCACAATCAAATTATTCATAATCTATTTATGTACAAGAAACAGCCTATATTCTTAGAGATCCGGGGTGATGTGAAATGGATAATAACACAGCAGTGCGAAATCTGGGCATAGGCATGGCCGTCATAGGTATCATCCTGCTGGTAGGATACGTTTTCTATAATATTTTAACCATAGAGAGCAACCTGATACTTAAATTATCCTTTGCAGCCATTATATTAGGTATAATAGTAGCGTTATTGTCTTTGATAAAGGAAAGAATAGGGACAAAGGATACTGAGATTGAAAGGAAATACTGAGGCAAGAACATGATAATCGTGAACACAGATACCATAGCAGGAAAAGAGATCACACAGACCCTCGGCATGGCCCGTGGCAGTACTATCCAGGCCAAGCATATCGGCAAGGACATACTGGCAGGTCTGCGCACCATCGTAGGCGGTGAACTGACAGAATACTCAAAGATGCTTGAGGAGGCCAGGGAGAAAGCCATTAACCGCATGGTACAGGATGCCGAAAAGATGGGTGCTGACGCCGTAATAAATGTTAGGTTCATGACCTCAATGGTAATGGCAGGGGCAGCCGAGATACTGGCATATGGTACGGCTGTCAAGTTGAAGGATAAGGAATAATTTTGTTCAAATCTTTACGATAGTATTAATAACTTATAGAATGAAATAATTGTAAATCATAAGACTATTAAGGTGATGATAATTTTGGAACCAAAGAAAGCTTTTTCAATTTTTATTGTAACAACATTGTTGGCAATATCAATATTTGCTGCAGGATGCACTGATATTAAACCTGAACCTTATATTGAAGATACAGCAACACCCACAGCAACACCCAACGCTACAGCCACCGTAACCCCTGAGCCAACTGAAGTAACACCCACATCAACTGCAGTACCCCAGGAATATTTGATCAGGATCACGAGTTACATGTTCATACCTGTAGGGGATAAAGAAATAAACGTGGGCGACACAATTAAATGGAGGAACTTCGAAAATAGCAAGCAAGCAAGATATCTGGTTAATGAGAATGGTATATGGGAAGAAGAACAATATCTTCCTTATATGCGGTATGTAAGCCATACCTTCAATGAAACCGGTGAATATACTTTCTACCTGAAAGGCAGGGATACAAAGGTATTAACCATTACTGTGGTTTAATAAATAATGAATCGCAAGGTCATCAGTGAAGGGGGTGTCCGAATTGAGGTTCCCCTTCCCGGTGATCCATCATCTATTCCATCTTCTTCTGCAAGTGTGTTCTATAACTCTGAAATGGAATTAAACCGCGATATTACCATTTCTGCTGTTGCGGGTTTTATAAAAGATCATGGCCTTGACACTAAAACACTTTCCTACGCTGATGTTATGTCAGCCTCAGGCATCAGGGGCATACGTATGGCAGCCGAGGTGGGATCCAAGTGCTGCCTGAACGACTGGAAACAGGATGCTTATGAACTGATTCAAAAAAATATAATGCTGAACGGTCTGGAAGATATCTGCATCTCCTCCGGGCAGAACGCCAATACTCTCATGCATAGAAAGTATTTTGACATTGTTGACCTTGACCCCTTTGGCTCACCTGCCCCGTTTCTGGATGCTGCTGCCCGCTCGGCCCGCAGGCTGCTGTGCATCACTGCCACAGATACTGCTCCCCTGTGCGGTGCCCACCTGAAATCGGGAATGCGCAAGTATGCGGCAGTGCCGTTGAACACCGAATACCACAGGGAGATGGGGGCACGCATCCTGCTGGGTGCGGCAGTAAGGGCACTGGTGCGCCGGGATAAAGGTGTAAAGGTGCTGTTGACCCATGCCACACGACACTATGTCAGGGTATATATTGAGATCATAAAGGGTGTGTCCTCTGCCGATGATGCCCTGGAAAAAATGGGTTTTATCACTCACTGCCAAAATTGCGGATACAGGTCATGGAAATATGGGCTGGCTGCACAGTTGGATTCGATCTGCCCCCACTGCAAAGGGACACTCCAACCTGCCGGACCACTTTGGCTGGGAAGTATCCAGGAGCGGGATTTCTGTAAGGCAGTGCTTGTCGAACTGGAAACCAGGAAGCCGGGCAAATGGGAGCAGGCAGTAAAGATTGTTGAATTTTGTCGTGGTGAAATAGATGTTGTGACCTACTACGACCAGCATTGGCTGTGCAAAAAAAATAAAATCTCGCCCGGATCTATTGATGGACTGATAGAGGCACTCGTATCTGCAGGATTTTACGCTTCACGCACCCATTTTACAGGAACAGGGTTCAAGACAGATGCAGGGCTTGAGCAGATCAATATATTATTACGTGACCTCAATGACAGAAGGTAGACTTAGCAATAGGTTCATGGGTGTGCACATATTATGCAGAATAGTAGAAAACAAAATATATCTATTACAATCCCTATAGAAGTTTGCGAACTATGACCAATCCGGTAAAAATACTAAAAAAAAATACATTCGGGCCAAAACCAAGAATCTCAGATAGCCCTTATGTCAGGCTTTTGGACCTGAAGTCAAAGCCTTATTTCATTGTAGCCTCGGTAGAAGTAGGCAACACTACAACTAAATGCATACTGACAGCTACTAACCTGGAGGATGGCAAGACCAGCCTTGTCAATAAAACTGTAAATATGACACGGGACGTCAGGAGCCCCAGGCCAAACGAAGAGATTTTTGGTAAAACACTTACAGGCATTTCACTTACCAAGGAATCTGTAGCCGAACTGGTGCGTGATACTCTGCAGGAATCGCTGTGTACAGCTAACCTTGATATTAAAGAGGACCTGCACTTTGTGGTACGCTCCACCGGGGTTGTTGCCGGTTTTGATTCGCCTGACGAAGTAGGCCATTTCGTCAAGGCTCTGGCAGACGGGTGCATGATGGCCGGGGTACCGCCCAAACACATGATCCCTGCCATGTCCATAGAGAACGTGCCACAGCGCTTCAGGAAATTCAGCTTGATAGAAAAGATCGTGTTCACAGGTGCGGTGGGTGGCGTACTTCCCCCTGTGGGTGCCTCGGGACTTGAGGTGGTCGCCAATGAGATGGAAGGTGAACTGGCCACCGCCGGTATTAAGGAAGGTGCAAAATGGGCGGGCATTGATTTTAGGAATCCCTGTCTCTCCATAGACTTCGGCACAACGCTGGATGGTCGCATCACAAATGACGATACCCCATATGCCAGGGTTACCGGGAATTTTGCAGGGTATGCCGGTGCCATTCCGGATGCCATTATCCAGGGCACACATCTTGTGGATGAAAAGGTAGGTACTGCCCTTGACCTGTTTAAAAACAAACCAGTGGGACTACTCACCTGGATGAAGCGGGGGAAGGTTATCAAAGAGTATACCAATAAGATACATGAACTGATATCAATTGAGGTGATTCCCGAAAATGTGGACAAGTACGGCAGCGTACCGGTCAGCCCGAAAACAGCAAAGGAAATCGGGGTCACCCTGATAGGGTGTGATGTGGGCAAAAACGGTTCTGACCTGGAAAAACTATCAAAGATAGGGGGCAAAGTGTATGAAAAATATGGGTTGGAGACACTGTTCGCTATAGTGGATATGGTGTGTGCTATCATGGTGAAACGGCTGGTGAAAGTTGCATCGGATGAGAACCTTGTCACAGAGAGGACTGCCTTGGGTTTGACGGGAAGGGCAGCCATTACCGGATGCAAACCAAGATTAATACTCAGCCAGATAAAAAAACTGGGCATATTCGATTCACCTGAGGAACATATTGTATTTATCGATGATGGTCTTGCCCGGGGAGCTGCGGTAATGGCCAGGTGTATGAATTCACTTGGTACGCCAAAAAATCCCCTGGGTGGTTCCAGATATGGAAAATGTGTCCTGCGGGAACGCATGAAGCTCCAGGGTGGGAACATGGATGAAAAAGAGATGAAAAAAATGACTGCCGAAGAGGCACAGGTTAAACGATCATCAGCATAAAGGAGAATGATCTTGAACTATCATCAGCATAAGGAAAAGTAATCTTGAACTATTATCAGCATAAGGAAGAATAATCTTGAAAGATAAACGCAAAAAGGCATTGTTAATGTTAGGCTGCCCTGAAGTCCCGGTGCAGACCAGCCTGGCTATCTATACCCTGGACCTGCTGGTAAAAAGCGGTGCCATGGTAACCATTGCAGGTAACAATGCAGCACTTGGACTGGTCCGTACGGCCGACCCTGCCAGGCATTATATAAAAGAAACGGCTGACCTTGATGCTACTATTGGCGGTCTTGCCGAAAAAAAGGTTGATGCTGACATATGTTACGTATTCATCCATAACGATACAGGGGTGTCATATCTTGCCACGGCAGCCGCATTAATAAGCGGTGAGGCCGTGGGGATAATATTCGGGAACGATGCCATGGCCCTGGCACAGCAGTGTGATGATGCAAGCTTGGAAAATATCTGGGCCGGAGCTGTGCATAATCCAAAACCAATAATATCAAAAGTAATCATGGAGGTAGAACGTTGGGCTGCATCGAACAGTTGAAATATGAGATTTTACTAGCCAGGGCTAGATTCAAGGAATGCTCGTCATTCATCAGCTCAAACTATGATGAATATTACCAAGTCCAGCCAGGGTATCATATGATGAATGTGTTCATTATTGGTGTTCCGCCAATCTATGTGGCAGTAGACGGCGATAATATCATATTTCCATATACAAAGCCATGTCACGGTACCTTTTTGCTCACAATTACCAGTCCTGAAGAAGTGGAGAAAATCAAAAAAATGGGCGAACCAGTAAAGTAAAACCTCTATATACTGGCATGAGTCGAATGTTTTAGTGCCCACCTGATAAATTCAGGTGTGGGAAATTCATGTATGGTCGTGGCGATTATCATACCCTTTTTGTACTTGATCTCTACTAATACTACCTCATTTAAATCATTGAGAAAAATACATTCACCATCTGCCGAGCAGAAGAAGCCGTCGCAATCCAGTGATGTGTCACCTGCTAAAAGTGATACATCGCTCTGGCAGCGCGGGAACAGTTCAACAGGACCATACCGCTGTATATATTCAAGGTTGACTGGCAGCCATTCATAATTATGTGATTCTGTCAGGGCACCGTACACCAGCAGCATACCCCCGTTTTTAATAAATTTCTCTATCCTGTGACTGCTGCGCATCAGAGAGGATAATGTGCTGGAATAATCAGTATTGGCGAAACCGGTTGGTATGATCAATAGTTTGAATTCAGGTAAAAACGGCGTGCCAAGGGATGCGGGATGTATTAACTTGCAATCAAAACCGTGCTCGGTAAAAAACTTTTCAAAAAGCAGTTTTGTATCCCATAGCAGTCCGATATCGGTCATAATATTATATATTATTCACCGGATGTAAATAATTTTCTTATTGCATTTGATGGATAACATTACATACTTGTGCTGTTGAAGGAAACATATATGAATAGTGGGGTAGTATGCAGGTCATAAAATATAGGAGCATAAAAATGGGAATCAGACCAAGTTATATCAAGACTCTTGCACTCCAATTAATAAATGAAAAAGGCGACCAGTTCACTGGTGATTTTGAGGATAATAAACCTCTTGTCACCCAGTTCACCAATGTTCGGAGCAAGGTTATAAGGAACCGGATTGCCGGATACATCACAAGGAAGAAGAACCGACAGACAAAATAATATTATAATGTAGGTGATCCTGCTATGCTGGATGGCGTACTGGCTGCATTGATAACACCTTTTACTCCTGATGACAGGATTGACAAATGGGGTATGCAGTCCAACCTGGATTTTCTGGTAGAGGGAGGAATTTCAGGCGTCGTGCCCTCAGGGACGACAGGAGAGTCTGCTACTCTTACATTCCAGGAACATAAGGAGATCATTGATATAACTGTGGAGTATAGCCAGGTGCCGGTTGTTGCCGGCACAGGGTCCAACAGCACAGTCGAAGCCCTGGAATTAACTAAATATGCTGCTGATGTAGGGGCTGATGCAGCACTATTGATCACACCCTATTATAACAAGCCCAATGATGAGGGGTTGATTAAACATTTTACTAAGATAGCTGATAATGCGGATATTCCGCAGATATTATATAATGTGCCAAGCCGGACATGCCTTAACATGAAGCCTAAGATTACTGCTCATCTTGCAGGCCATCCCAATGTTATTGGAATAAAGGAGGCCAGTGGTTCCCTGGACCAGATATCTGAAATTATCAGGCTGACGCAGGATGAAGATTTTATTTTGTTATCAGGAGATGATGCCATGACATTGCCAATTATGGAACTTGGTGGTGCTGGTGTGATTAGTGTGGTGGCAAATATCGCACCTGGAAAGATGACGGCTATGTTAACGGCTTTTAATGAAGGGGACCTGGATGAGGCAAAGCGGCTGGAAGTACAGCTTGCACCACTTATCGAGGCATTGTTCCTTGAGACCAATCCCATACCTGTGAAAAAGGCGGCCGAACTGGTCGGTCTTGCTGCGGGACACTTGAGGCTGCCCCTTGCGCCGCTGGACTCAGGGAACGAGGCAAAGCTGGTGGCTGAATTAAAAGCAATCGGGGCGCTGTAGTATGATACGCACTGCCGTTACCGGTGCATGCGGCAGGATGGGCACCCTGATCATCCAGAATATCCTGGGCAGTGGGGATATGGAACTTTCTGCGGCATTTGATATTGCTAATATCGGCAGGGATGTGGGCGAGGCCATCGGGACAAGGCACCTGGGTGTGCCGGTATCAGACCCCGCCGATATGGAATCCGTGATTAAGGAGACTGGGACACAGGTCGTGATCGATTTTACGATAGCTGCGGCTGCGACTGGAAATGTGGTCAGGGCAGCCAATGCCGGGGCAAACCTAGTGGTGGGCACTACTGGTTTTAGCGAGGAGCAGATGCGTGAGATGCACAAGGCCATCAGTGATAATGGCGTGGCTGCGGTCATATCGCCCAATTTTGCTGTGGGCGTTAATATTTTCTGGGAACTACTAAACGAGGCTGCCGGGTCCCTGGACGGGTTTGATGTGGAGATCATCGAGGCCCACCACAATAAGAAGAAGGACGCACCAAGCGGCACTGCGGTTAAGGCGGCGCAGGTTATCAGTGAGGTGCTGGGTGGCAGGGATTATGTGTACGGGCGGCAGGGACTTGCGCCAAGGGGTGATGAGATCGGTATTCATGCTGTAAGGGGCGGCGATGTGGTGGGTGATCATACTGTGTTATTCTTTGGCGATGGTGAGCGTATCGAGATACGGCACCAGGCCCACAGCAGGCAGGCGTTTGCCGGCGGGGCTGTGAGGGCTGCACTTTGGGTGATGGAGCAGGGGGCCGGGGTGTACGGTATGGCTGATGTGCTGGGGCTGGGTAAGTAAGGGGCGCGCCGCGTTAGTGGAGTACTTCCGAAAAATGGATGTTTGTATTTCTATCAACTTGCTTGTTTTAGTTCATTTTCCTGTTAATTTTTTCCTGGTGACCAAGTGGATTAGTTAAGAAGAGCAGCATGGGAGTTGAGGGGATGAAACTGGCTATAATTATTTTAATTTTATTATTAACCGCAGATAAACACAGATGAACGCAGATAACGGTAATTATGGTTTTTAATTTAAATTATGCAGTATAAATTCAAATACAATATGATTTTAGCTGCAATATGTACGTTCATTCGCGTATATCCGCGGTTCGAAGCTCGCATGAATCCACAAGGCTGGCTACCACCTGCCGCCATAACGGGCTGCAGTGGCAGGGCAAAGTGCAGATGCCGGGGCGGCGGGAAAGTGCTGTGATGCAGGGACTGAAATCATTCCATATTAACGATAGACGTAAGGAATGAAAATTGCAGGCACATTTAAATACACTTAAACATATGGCTCATAAAACATTAACTATCTCATAAGAAACTTACAAAAGCCTTGTGCAGCTAAAAAAAGAGGGGGAAAGCTTTACAGCCCTCATAAATCGTACAACAGGAATTGTTAGAAGAAAGTCGTTAAAAGAATTTGCCGAAAGATTAAAAGACGATGAATTTGAAAAGGCTGCCATTGAAATTAGGTCCATTGGAACTGATATATCCCGTTCAGAGCGTGCAAAATTATGACAATACTGGATACTGATTATTTAGTTGCTCTTATCGTGACTTATTAATTTATTCTGGATAAATGAATCGTGGCAAAAAAGATTCACCGCAGAGGACGCGGAGGACCGCAGAGGGTCGTTATTTTACTCTGCGTCCCTCTGCGGTTTTTCGAATCGTCCCAGAAAACGTACATGAAATTCTTCGAATAGCATGCACAAAAAAATGAAAGAACCCAAGGGTACTTTCATGCTAAATAATAATAAGTCTCGGAAGAGGAGGAGGAGTAACATGAAAAAGGATACGCGATTGATACTGGCCATGGATGTAACAGACAGGGATGCCGCCCTGGACATTGCAGAGAAAACAGCGCCATACCTGGATGCTGTGAAGGTAGGGTACCCGCTGGTACTGGTGGCTGGTGTGGATATCATAAGTGAAATGTCCAGGTTCGCTCCGGTAATTGCCGATTTCAAGGTGGCTGATATTCCCAATACCGGCCGCCTGATTTTGCAGCAGGCTTACCGGGCCGGGGCTGCGGCAGTGATAGTGCATGCTTTCACGGGCCGGGACAGCCTTGAGGCCTGTGTTGCAGAGGCTGCAAAATGGAACCGTGATGTGTTTGCAGTAACCGAAATGAGTCATCCGGGTGCGGCTGATTTCATGGTAGACCCGGCCGAGGACATGGCAAGAATGGCTGCTGGTTGTGGTGTTACTGGTGTGGTGGCACCCGCCACACGGCCTGAGCGTGTGAAGACGATACGGGATGTTGTGGGTGACCTTGTGATCATCTCGCCGGGTGTGGGTGTGCAGGGCGGCAGTGCCGACGATACTATCCGGGCCGGGGCTGATTATGTGATTGTGGGCAGGAGTATCTACCAGGCAGACGACCCGGAGGCGGGTGCAAAGCAGATTGCAGATGAGATATTATCTGTATTGTAAGAGCATGTGGAAACCGTCAAATTAGCATTTTGACTTAAGAAACTATCTGTTTTTTTTAGATAGCCTGAATTTATCTTCACATCAAACGTTGCGCTATTAATGACTACC
>JAAXOC010000100.1 GCA_014237145.1 ANME-2 cluster archaeon | reverse complement strand
AGTTAACAGATGGATATGAAGTCAGTATCGGCACAAATCCGCTGAACAATGATAGTGATGGCGATGGTCTTCTGGATAAAGAAGAATTAGACATAGGGACGAATGCGTCCAACAATGAGACTGATGGCGATAGACTGACTGATTTTAAGGAGATCTACCAGTGGGGTACCGATCCCACCAACGAGGATACTGATGATGACGGGACTAATGACTATGACGACCAGGATTCTTATGCACCACATGTTGATAGTGTAGTTCTTGTTTATGACTCTGACCCAGATACGTACGATTTCATTAGCAAACTCGCACAATATACCAATGTTACTACTGTCTCTCCTGATGAGTTCATGAATAATCATACTCTTACCAATAAGTCACATATTGTAGTGGTAGGCAGACCATATGCAGGAGATGGAACTGCTGGTAATATTACCTATACGATATTGAAAGAATCCAGTGATATTCTTGCAATGATGTGGGATTCGGATGCCAATAGATTATTTACGGATTATGGTATCTGGAACTCGACCCAGACTGTTGTGATGCTCTCACATCCTTATCCATTAGATCACTTCAAAGTACTGAGCATATTAAAGAGTTTCATAAAAATTGTACATGACGGGGCGGTCATTGTACAATTCCAGACTCCGCGAACCACATTCAGTGTTGAAGCAATTAAGGAGACAGACTCATTTATCAGGGTTGATATGGCAAATGCTGTGACACCGACAATTGAAATGACGATATACAATACAACGACTGTTCCATATCCATTATCCTATGGTTTGTCGGCAGATGAAAAAGTTGTCGGGAAATACCTGGAGATAAATGTGAGTGAAAATGTCCAGAATGAAACGTCTGAAATCATAGATCATGCTATTATCGTAATGTATTACACGGCTTCAGATCTTGATCGTACCGGAGATATGGATGCGAATGATGTGGGAGATATCGATGAGAACACATTGGGACTTATCTGGTACAATCCATCTGTCAACAAATGGGAGAAGCTTTCATCTGATATGGACTGGGTGTACGAAACCGGAGTACAGACTACTGATGCCATAATTTACGGTACGTATTATGAAGGTTATGTCTGGGCTAATGTTTCCCATCTTAGTGTATATGGTATGTCTGGCCAGGAAATGACACAGCCACCGGAGGAGGAAGATGGTATTAATGTTCTCCCGATGTTCTCTGCTGTCCCGCAAGTGACATTCTATAAAATAATACAACTTTCAGCCGGTGAAGTCCAAAATGTTTCCATTACGAATATCCCTGGCATATATGAATTATCTCTCAAGTATCCTGAGATGATTAGTCTGATGTTGTATCTTTCTGAGATCAAATATCTTCCATCGGATGTTCCTGAAGCGCCTGGGGATGTCTACAGCTACTTTGAAATGCTGTTCACAAAAACAAAGACCAATATCAAGGTATATCCTGTTACCCAGATATACTTCAAAGTTCCAAAAGATTTTGCCACTGATAAAGAAAGGATAACTTTGATGCACTATGAAAACGGATGGAACCGGGTTGAGACCGAGGTAACCGGCGAGGATGGGGAAAGTTATTACTACATGGCTGAGGTCACTTCATTCAGTATATTTGCGATAACGTTGACGACTGCAGAGCCAGGCGAGGCAAGTATTCTGGAAGAACCAACTATTTCTCGTGAGGGGACACAGGAGCCAACATCTGAAGCTATACCTGGAAAGCCGCCAGTACGATTTGAATTAATTATACTGATATTTGCGTTACTGATCGCTCTGGGATTTGCATATTACTTATCAACGAGAAAAAGATTATAATAACTGTGAAGATTGCATATGGTCATTGATAGATTTATAAAAATATTTTTGGTATTGATAGTACTCTTATCTGTTTTTCTCTTCTATTCACATATTCATGCAGATATTAAGGATGCAACGACACTGAGCTTGAAAGCTGCAGGAAGCCTGGAAAGCGCAAAATCATATCGATTTGTTATTACTTCCAACCTTTCAATATTGAATGAAGATCTACAGGTAATGAAGGTGGAAGGACAGATGGACCCGGTCAACAACAGAATCTGTCAGTCAATGGAATATGCCAACGGGTCTGCTGAGGTGGTGATTGTCGGGGATCAATTATATCTTCGGGAAGCTAATGGCTCCTGGCAGGTTCGGCAGTTTGAGGGAATGGAAACATGGAAGGATTCGATATCCCAGCAGAGCTCGATATTGTACAATGCTGAAAATCCGACAATGTACAGGGATGGGGATGAATATATATTGGAGATCATCCCTGAAAAGGAAGAGATATTGGACCAGATGCAAAGTATAGGTCTTGAAACATCTGAAACTGATTTTAAAAGTTATATTATAAGATACCGGATAGAGTCGGACACGTTTCATATCAGGAAAATAGAGACCTTGGTTGATGTTGAAATAAATTTTATGGGGATGCGAACACCTGTAAGGTTGGAAAATGTCATTCTTTTGAGTGATTACAATGAGAAGGTGACAATAAAAGCGCCGATCTGAATCCTGGCGGGGTACATATCACACAGGATGTGATTATCATCTTTTATGTGGCTTTTTCTCTTCCACCAGGGATTTTGAATCGTGAAGTCTCTGATATCCATGTTATTAGTATTGTGATACCTACTAAGAGACTTTTTATTATTTAGCATGAAAGTACCCTTGGGTTCTTTCATTTTTTGAGCATGTCATTCGAAGAATTTCATGTACGTTTTCTGATAATGGCCAATATAAATCAGTTTAATTAGATATTTTAATTTATATTATAATCACTATAGGGCTTGTATTTCTATAAAACCATTGGCAATTTCAAAATTATTGTCATTACTGAATAACATTACTATTTGACTATTTTTCTCAATAAATCGTTATGAATATACATATTTATATACAATTGAATGTTTTATGACATAAAAAGTATAATTTTATAGTGATTTTTAGATGTGATTTAAGTGCCACGTGGTAATATTGCAATTAATCGAGAAATAGCAAAAGAAGTACAAAATGGAATAGTCTACCAGGTATTACCTGAAATTGAACATGAAATACAAATGCAACGTATCCATTTCAAAAAGTATGGTCAAATGTAAAATCAATGTAGACACAGATTTCACCGATTACACTGATTTTCACAACCACTATCAATCTGTGTCTCAAAGTTCTGAGCACTATGATAAATTACCATTTAATTTGAAGGGGATACCTATTCTGTTAAAAAGCAGATATATTCGCGCAAGAAAATATATGTAATTGACACGTCCCTGATAAATCTCATATCATTTAAGTTTTCAAGAGATTATGGTAAAATACTGGAAAATCTGGTTTTTATCGAACTAAAGAGAAGGAACAGGGACATCTATTACCATAAAGACAGGCATGAATGTGATTTCATAGTCCTGGAGAATAACCGGATAACAGGTGCAATCCAGGTTACTGCCAGCCTTAATAGCAACAAGGACAGGGAATATAAGGGATTGTATGAAGCATTAACCAGATATGGTCTTGATGAAGGTTTGATATTAACAGCAGATGAAGAATTTGAAGACTCATTTGAGAACAAGAAAACTTACATGAAATTCTTCGAATAACATGCACAAAAAGATGAAAGAACCCAAGGGTACTTTCATGCTAAATAATAGTAATGCCTGTATGGAAGTGGCTGCTGCAATGACCGGTATATTGGAGTTTCCAGAATCAATGCAATCCATGAAGTACGATTTGTGTATTATTGGGATGATTTTCTACAGATATTTGGCATGGAAGTGCAAATATCTCCGATTGAGTCTCAGACAGCTTGTGGAGGAGTTGGAGGGGATACGTGTTGCTCTTCTGCAGGGGAAGACAGGTGGCAAGGTTGATCTGGTTGTTGAGGAGATGGATGCAAAACAAGCCAGGTTGTTCTCTTTGCTGGATTTGGGGAAATTTATGGGGAAGTAGGTAAATCGGTTGCTTGCGGATTAATGTTTTGATAGGGACTACATTGATTAGGTTGCTTGGCAGTGTTTTTTACCACTTCTTTGAAAGTCAAGTTTAACAATAACAATATCACTCTTTAAGTATAAAGCCGCAGGTCCAAGCCGCACATCTCCTATCCATGTGCCGCTGCAATAGCCTCTGGCAGGCTCAGCCGGCCTGTGTACAGAGCGCTGCCAACCACTGCGGCCTCAGCACCCGTTTCCTTTATCATCCTGACATCGTCAACTGTCGTGATCCCACCCGCTGCCACCACTGGTATGCTCACAGCCTCAACCAGTTCCTGGGTGGGTATTGGATCCACACCCTGCAGCAGTCCTTCGGTATCGATATTAGTGAACAGGATACTACCCGCTCCCGCCATCTCCAGCTGCCGCCCCAGTCCGGGGGGTGAGAAATTGGACGTCTTTGCCCAGCCGTGGGTGGTCACCCTGCCGTTTTTAGCATCAAGCGAGACCATGATATGCCCCTTCCCGTGAAGGTCAGACATCTCCCTGACAAAATCGGGATCGTTCACAGCGGCAGTGCCGATGATCACCCTGTCCACACCTACACTCACCAGGGCCTCCACATCCTGGGAAGTGCGTATACCACCGCCAACTTCTACCCTTACATCAGTGGCATCTACTATCCTTTCAACCACCTGAGCATTGACCCTTTCACCCTCTATGGCACCGTCCAGGTCAATGAGATGCAGTGTCTGTGCCCCTTCATCGATCCACTTGAGCGCCTCTGCAATGGGGTCATCCAGTGAGACCATTTCGGTCCCTGGTATACCCTGCACCAGTTGCACACATCTTCCACCTCTAAGATCCACTGCCGGTATTACTTCGAATTTCATTGCCCTGTATTTCCACTGCAATAAATTAAAAGTTGCGATTCCCCTGTTCACACCATGCCCACTAACATCAACACAGCCACCAGGCACATTGCACCCGATGCATCTACAATACTGGACATCATGGGAATGCTGTGGTTATCAGGGTCCAGCCTGAGCTTATGGGCAGTAATGGCAACATAATATCCCACCAGGTTCACGATTGTAACTGCGATCAGGCCCGCCGAAGTGCTGATAAAGATCATGCTTACAAGGTCAGGGGAGTCAATCCCAATCAAGATACTGGCCGCATAAGCCGATACCCCTACCAGGGGGAACACAACTAGGGAATAGATGTAGATCAGCAGGAAGTTGGGAATTATCTGTTTGCCAGGAAAGATACCAGGATCGAACATACCAGTATGCAGCATCGAGGACAGCCTGGATGTAAGTATCCCTCCAAGTGCATTATTATCCTCCAAAAACAGGGGTACCATCACAAGCAGGGCAGGCAGCATCAGGAAGCCCTCAAGTCTTGAATTTATTATCAATCCGGCAAGAGTGCTCATGAACCCGGCAATCAGCAGCATGGGGATACTTTCGTAGATTATACCCCGCATGATGTCAAAGCCTGACCTTATTGTCAACAACAGGCACGCAGCGGCCAGTACGCCGAACAGTATGAACAGGATAGTATGGTATCCTGAAGAATTACTGCCTATCAATATCACGGCCAGGAACAGTGCCGGAAGGGTCACCATATCCCCTGCTGCCGTAATTATTGGCGCACTCATATTATCGATATCCCAGCCCCGCTTATGGCCGGTCACCGCAACTCCCACCGTGATAAGGAGTACGAAAAAACTTGAGATGATCCCACCTATCATGGAGATCAGCACGAACTCTACCAGGCCGATACTTTCTATTTTCAGCAGGAGGGCAAAACCCCATGCCATGACACCCAGTGCAAAGGAGATTAAAGTGGTATTGATTATTGAGGCATAGATATTCTGGCTCAGGATGCTGTAAGGTTTTAGAGATGTGCTGAACATACCTGTATGCAGCGCCGTACCAAGCCGTGACCCCATGGCCCCGAATATATTTCCCCTCATACCTATGGCAGGTGTAATCAGAAGTATCAGGCCGGGCAGCGATTCCAGCATTCCTGTCATCTTGCCCAGTACCATCCCTGCTGCCAGGCTCATGAGACTCATGAGTAAAAGACCTGAAAAACCCTCCTTTAGTGTGGAGGGAGTGATATGATATCTGAGAGATTGTGCAAATGATATTTCATTTATAGTCTCTTCCTCAAAATCTTGCAACATTTATCCCTCATCGGTGGTTTTATGTATCGTTAACATAAATAGACTGCTGTTTAGGTAGATTTATTATGCCAACGAAGATCAAACATTGTTCCCAGAACATGAAAGAACTGCTTGTGGGAATGAAAGATACTTCTGAACTGATGCTGGATTTGGCTTATTCTGCTGTTATCTATGATGATGAGGATATAGCAGAAGAAGTGATCCGTCTGGAAGAGAAGATGGATACTCTTGAATACCATATGAAGATCACTGCCATGCAGGCCGCCCGCCGTATAGATGAAGCACACCAGCTTTCCGGCGTGTTGAAAGCCGCATCAGCAGCAGAGAACATTGCCAATGCCGCAGGTGATATTGCCAATATTGTACGGCTTAAGATGGGTATTCCCACTGAACTGAAGGCTGATATAAGGGAAGCCGAGGAAACGGTTACAAGAGTAACTATCGAACCGGACAGCCCTGTGATCGGAAAGACACTGGGTGAACTGAAACTTGAGACAGAAACAGGGATGGGTGTGATAGCCATACGCCAGGGTTCTTCCTGGATATATGATGTGGAAAAGGACACGACGATCCTGGACGGTGACATACTGTTTGCAAGGGGTCATGATGAAGGACTGCCAATTTTTACAGAATTTGTTACAGGTAAACCCTTTGTAAAGCGTGAATATAAACCCACTGAACCTATTGAAGACCTTGAAAGGGCAGTGGACATTGTTGTGGAGATGAAGAACAAGTCTGAACTTTCTGTGGGGCTTGCATATTCTGCTGTTTTATTCTATAATAAGGACCTTGCTAATGAGGTAGAAATACTGGAAGAAGAGATGGACCAAATGAAATACGAACTCCAGCACTGGGTACTTGAGAGTGCCAGGCATGTGGAGGACGTTGACATTCTAAGGGGCCTGCTCCACCTGGCCAATGCCTCTGAGTTCATCTCGGATGCTGCATATGAGATCGCTGATATTGTGCTTCGGGATATCGAACTGCACCCTATATTCATGATGGCTGTCAGGGAGTCTGATGAAGTAATGACCAAGATCAATGTGGCTGACTGTTCTCCCATTGTCAATATGACCCTTGGTGAACTGAAACTTGAGACCGAGACCGGTATGCATGTAATGGCAATAAAAAGAGGTAGCCGGTGGATTTACAGGCCTGGTTCAAGAACGAAGATAAAAGGTGATGATATACTGATTGCCAGGGGTTCGCATGACTGTGAGACCCAGCTATTCGAGATGACGGCCTGTCATGTTGAACCAAGTGAATAGTATATCTATTGTACCATGTTAACTGCTGCCTGACACTCTGGGCATGAAGGGGATGTTAATACTTCTATATGAGTTAGTTCTGTGAGGTTCACCTACATACTCACCAAACAATCAATGATATATACCCTAAAAGTCTATTCAGGAACGATGCGTCCTTATACATTTATTAATGCGGCCATGTCAGCAGACGGTAAGATTTCAACATACAAGCGCAAACAGGTCAGGATTTCGGGAGCAAATGATCTTGAGAGGGTGGACCATTTACGTGCAGGTGCCGATGCCGTAATGGTTGGCATAGGCACGGTACTGGCAGACGACCCCAGCCTTACAGTCAAATCAAGAGACTTAAGACGTAATCGCAAGGAGCGTAACAGGTGTGAGAATCCTGCAAGGATTGTTGTGGACAGTATGGCAAGGACCCCGATTGATGCCGATATTTTCAAGAAGGGTGAGGGCGAGAGGATAATCGCAGTAAGTGAAACGGCACCTGCTGACAGGGTCGAAAAACTCAAGAAAAAAGCCAGGATCATCATCGCTGGCAGGTACCGGGTGGATCTTGTGGCACTTATGTCCAGGTTGAAGGAACTCGGTATTGGTACACTGATGGTAGAAGGGGGGGCGACCCTGAACTGGTCATTGATATCCCAGGGACTGGTGGATGAAGTTTTTACTTATATTGGTGCCCTGTTCCTCGGAGGCAAGGACGCACCTACACTGGTCGACGGCGCAGGGTTTGCTGATAATACGGATGCTGCCGGGCTGGAACTTGTATCACTGGAACAAATGGATAACGGTGTACTGATACGATGGCGCATAGCAAATCCATGAAAAAAATATTCAAACAATAGTGATACATCATGACAAAATCAGTAATGATAGCAAGTACCCATAGCGGTGTCAATGGATGGCTCTGCAAAATCATACCGGGAGTACAGCCGGGGATGTTAGTGAAAGTGAATTGAAAATAGTTATCTATAATCCTGATAATCAGACCAAAGATATATCGCTAAAATAATATGAGCATCGAAAAAACAGAATCTGACCGCTTTCTTATAGGAGTATTCGTAACAGGAGTGATATCGGTCTCAATAGTGCTTTTCATATTCTACCAATTTGGACTGCTGAGGGAGTTACTACTGGTCTTCAGTACCCAGATGCTGTCCGGCCGGGAGTTCGCTATGCTGCATGGTGCCTCCAAGGAGATGTCCATTCATTTGCTGATATTGGTCAGTTTTATATCTGATATCGGGGCCATGTTAGTAGGTCTTCCTATTTTTGTATTATTCCATAAAGAGTTGAAGCAGTTCCCGCTAATGGCACCTTTCATGAACTTCTCAGAGATGATCACTTCCAATAAAAGCGGTGTGATGCATAAGTTCGGCCTTGTGGGACTTTTCATTATTTGTTTTATCCCGTTCCAGATGACAGGAGGGCTTGCAACTGCATGTTTTGCAAAACTCCTGGGTTTCTCTGTTAGGGAGATCATACCTGTGATAGCGTCTGCGTCCCTGATTGCTTCCATGTTCTGGGCTGTGACTGCCGATACTGTAATGCGATACCTGGAGCCAGTCCAGCACTATGTACCCTACTTCATCGTGCTGGTGGTGGCATCAATTTTGATATACAATTTTGTGCATTACAGGAATAGATAAAACGTTCGACCAACGAAGAAATACATGAGGATTGACATGACACTAACCACCATAACAGCTAAATCGTCAAAACGTATTGGGTTGCCTACATAAATGCCATCACTCATTTTTCGGTAGTGTACTACTTTATGTCTGGTAATTTGGTTTTAAAAAATCTACCCAATTCAAAGGAGTATCTTGAATATCTTTACCTTCCGCACTTAAATGATACTCGCAGGCCACGTAATTCAGGACACTACCAAATCTTGTGTTTTTCACTTCAACTGCTCAATCAATCAACAACAATCCGAAGAAAGTTATCTGCTCTTGATGTGATGTGCGAACTTCTAATTCATATCCTGCTGCCCCCACGGTCTTAAATACGTCTATTCCACATGCCTCCATAGATGGTCTTGCTTTATCCTGATGCTTACAGAATCGCTTAGCTGCGTGGTCTAAAGCAAAATCCTCTTTCTCTGGCAGACAATCACGGCAAAAAGAGCAAGGTAGTGCAGCCATTGCAAACGCTTTGTAATAGCCTGCAAGGAAAGCATGCCTTTCTAGATCAAACATCGTATTGTGTATTGTTAATATAGCATCCCAGAGGTAATGATGGAGATGTGCAGGTGGTACCTTCAAATTCGGCCCTACTTTATTAAATCGTGTGATAAGCGCTTGTTCATAGCATTTTAATAACTTTCTTGTCTCTTCTGGCCCTGGTGCATAAGGCGGACATGTCAAATGCTTCCCAAATGCTTTACATCCATATTCACATTTCCAGCGCACCCATTCGGCTACTTCTATATCCTTAACGGGAATAAGTTTAAAATCATCATGTATTCCTTCTAATTCCTGGATTAGTGTATCTAATTTCATTTGTTCCATCCTCCCTATTATTTTACAGTTTTTGTCTCTTAATGTTTTCCCGCATAAAGATTATTTACTGAATACTTGATATTATAAAAAAAAATTAAATAATCCCTGATTATTTTCGTATTATCAATCCACCACCGCACTCCATGAAAATTGATGGTATATCCTTGAATGGGACAGGGAAGAAGGATTTTATTTCGACACAGTCACTAGCCACCATAATAGGTAAATCGTCAAAACGTATTGGGTAGCCTACATAAACACCATCACTCATTTTTCAATATCACCTTGACATATTGGTCTGCTATCTATCCTATTTCATTCACCTATAAAACCTTTGACCCCACACCCGGCAATCTCATGCGTGGTACGCACACGGTTTTTATAATTTTATTGAGAGCCCACCAATATAGATAACCAATATCCATAACAGGTACGCAACTGCTCCCACACTCATTAATACAAGGAAACTGCGCCTGACCTTAACGTATAATTCCATTGAACCAGCCAGTCTTACAAGGATAATTTTATTTGATGTACTGATAATACTTGCAAGCACTGCCACAAGGGCTGCTGTGGTAGGTGACAGATTACCACCAAAGGCAAGTGCCCCTACCGATGCGGTTACAGCCGCCGAACTCACCAGTCCGCCCAGTGCTAATACAAAGACACCGGCACTCCCGAACCAGATATTGAGATAATGTGCCAGTATGATCAGTACTGTGAACCCAAATGCAAACTTGAATGCAGGTTTAAGGGCAAAGGGTGATTCAATCTCCAGTGTTTCATACTTCATATGGTCGATTCGTTGATCCTTTACAACCATTCCTATGTTTGCAGCAGTAAGCAGCAATTGCGGGGGCAACATCATGATCAAGACGCGACCTGAGGGGTCCACGATAAAGGCAATTACCATATTCCTGATCAACATGGTTGCATTGGACAGGATGATTCCATGGTAACTTACATCCATCAGGATATGCTTCTTTTTTGCAAGTGCTGCCAGTGCACCTGTAGTGGCTTCGCTGTTGACCAGTCCTCCTATAAGGCCAGAAATATGTATGCCCCGCTCGGGGCCGGTTTTTTTCATGAGAAGGAAACTAATAAAACTCATGGACGCAACAATAACCACTATACCCAAAATGTACCTGGGATTTATCACTTCCATGATAGTGGTATTGGGTGTTATGGGAAATAGTATGAATATTATTATAAAGAACTGGACTGCATTGGTTATCTCATCCTGGTTCAGGTTAACTGCAAAATTCTTTAGTGTATATTTCTCAATAAGCAGGAATGTTACAGCCACTGCCCCCATTATAGCGAACAGGTAATATTCATAAGCAACCAGCACACCCATGAGGAATACAAAAAATAAGGCTATCCCGCCTGTAATCCCTACCTGGCGGTACACCACGTTCTTGATGTAGATTATAACTGTAGCTACTATGATAAAGAATATCATGGTCAGGTACAATATATTCGGCATTCCCTGCTGGATTGCGATATATGTGGCTATCATTCCAGATATTGAAGCTATGGCAAATGTCCTGATCCCGGCAAAGATGTCACCAGTATTTGATTTACGTTCTCTTTCAATACCTATTAGCAGACCTATAAGCAGGGATAGTACGAATTTCTCTAAAAAATCGTATGTGACCGGGTCTACATATGACAGCCATTGTTGAGTGGAATAGGTGGCAAGTTCTGATAGGTCGTACATGTGCAATGCGCACTCCGATCAGTATATTTGGTTTTTAGAATTAATAAGAGTATCCTAAGTCTATTTTTCAAAAAAATAAAAGATCAGTAGTGGTAGAAGTAGTGGTAGCATTAGTGTACACATGGCATTGAGTTCACATTTATGGAACTCCTTCTTTTCCAGGATAAGCTCAATAAAATTGACAGCACTTCCAATGAAACGGTGCGCTGTATTCTTAAAAACGAAATCAAGCCTTAGCAACAAAAAGGTTGGGTTATTCCACTGGCGAAGTTTAAAGCAGGAATATCAAATGTATAGCAGTACGCTGAGCAGTACACTGCCTATTTTTTTGAAAAGTTATGTTAGGATTTAATAAGCTGCGACATTTTTTAAAAACATTCTCAAGAAAACCTACCACTATGGTGTAACATTTTTATCCCAAAACCAAATAATAAAGCAAGATTTTATATCATATTTGCCAGTTATGTATTATGGTTTACCTTTAGCACAGCATGATGGGTCAGCACATCAATGCTGCATATGATGTCGAATATTACGTTTCGATCAAAGTCTGCTCGGCTAAAAATTCATTCATATCTAGCAATCTTCGCAATAAATCAATGGGATAGGGTTGGTTTAGAATGAAGGTGCCCGGCAAAATACTGGGAATCAGGAATCCAGAGTGTATGTCCATAATGTGTGACCTTGCATCATATAATGAAATCCAGTGAAAACCCAGAAAGAACGTAAACCACTAATGTCAACAAATAGGAAGGAGGATTCAAGAATGAATATAAGAATTTGTATGTATGCGGCAATTATCCTTTTTGTCGCCACAACAGGAATAGCATCCGCAAATGATCTCACTCCACAGGAAGAACTTGGAAAGCTTTTGTTTTTCGATACAGACTTGTCAGTTCCACAGGGCCAGTCCTGTGCAAGCTGCCATGACCCTGACTTTGGATTTGCAGACCCTGACTCAAGCAGGGCCGTTTCCATGGGGGCGATTCATGTAAGGTTCGGAGACCGTAACTCACCAACAGCCGCATATGCAGGTTACAGTCCGGATTTCCATTATGATGTGGACGAAGGGATATACATAGGCGGCCAGTTCTGGGATGGCAGGGCAGCCAACCTTGCAGAACAGGCAAAAGGGCCATTCCTGAACCCGCTGGAGATGAACAATCCAAGTAAACAGGCCGTCATCCAGAAGATCCGTAATTCGGATTATGTTGATCTTTTCGAAGTGGTCTATGGTGAGGATGCACTGGATGATGTAGATATGGCTTACGACCAGGTGGCAGATGCTATTGCAGCATTCGAAATGACAGATGAGGTCAACAGATTTTCCTCTAAATATGATAAATATCTAGCAGGGGAAGTTTCACTGACAAAGGAGGAGAAGCGTGGCCTTAAGCTTTTCAATAACCCGAAAAAGGGTAACTGTGCAGCATGCCATCTGAGCACGGCCGGACCCTATGCAGATGAGCCTCTCTTCACGGATTTCACCTATGACAACCTCGGTGTACCAAGCAATCTGGGAATGCTGGGCGATTCACCTGAGTTGATGAATTATTATCCGTTCTACTACCAGCCTCTTGCCCCGAATTTTAATCCTAATGGTCTGAATTTCGTGGATTACGGGCTTGGTGGCATTGTGCCGGGCGAGACGGGGAAGGTGAAAGTTCCGACCTTGAGAAACGTCGCGATCACATCACCGTACATGCACAATGGTGCATTCACGACTCTTAAGGAAGTGGTGCATTTCTACAACACCAGAGATGTTCCTGGAGAGGTGTGGCCAGCACCTGAAGTGGGCGAGAACGTAAATACTGATGAATTAGGAGACCTTGGGCTGACTGATGGTCAAGAGGATGCTATTGTCGCCTTCATGGAAACCCTGACTGATGGCTATTAAGAGTAATATGAAGAATGAAGACGAGTGAAATGGCGATGACAGATGTGAAGACGATAATTTAAATAAACGGTGATTGCATGCGGTTTCATGGATCGTATGCAATTCAATCTTTTTCTACAATAAAATGGAAATTTCAGACAGAATAATCAGGATTGACAGGATACGATCCAATCCAATCCTGTATATCCTGTAAATCCTGTCAAAAGATTTGATTGGAATTAAGAAAATTACTTATATCTATGTCGAAATGTGTTTATAATTTCCTATGCGTTAAAAAAATATCTCAATAATTCAATTGTATTTATTTATTGATAAAATCATTTAATTTTGAATAATTCTATATTACTATAACTTTTCCACAAGAAACTTTATCGTTCCATATTTTAACATACTCCGACGGGTCTGCAGTAGGGAACGTATCAATCAGGCAAACATCACAATCATCCACCACACCAGCAAGCCGCCTGATATCACCGAAATAAACCTCTGCTATGGTGTTACTGCCCCGGATCGCCTTTGCCACAAGTACTGTTTCATCCCCGATAAGTGGTATATCACCAGTAGGGATCAATCGTTCAACTTCCACATCCAGCAGCTCTCTATTAACTTCAAGGTTTAGCAGCACATTCTCAATAGCCGGGCGCCAGGCATCGTTCAATATCACTTTATTTGCACCCATCAGCACTGCCATCAGGCCCAGAGTGCCCGGACCACACATGCCGTCCACTACCACCCTGCCAGCCAGCAGCCCCTCCATGTCCAGCTTCCCAAGCACATCCATCTTGTGTCCGCTCTCCCGGGGAAACTCGATATGGATCCTGCTCTGGCTCTTATATATCACCAGTTCTCCCAGTGCGGTCTGTGCCACATCGCATCTCATGTCGCAACCTGCAAGCAGTGTATATTCATGGGGCCGGGAATCAGGATCAAGTATCCCCACGCTTTGTGCCTGGTCACCCACCCTTAGCACGACCCCCCTGACCTCAGGCACCCTGTCCACAATATCTTTTGCCGTATCTGGGTGCACATTATCTGCTATAAGTACCAAGTCTCCCTGACCCAGTCTGGGAGGATACATAATTGGAAAACCACAGGAGATTAGCGGGGTCCCGACCAGTGCCAGTCCTGCACCATCTTCCCTGTCCCCGTGTTTAAGCATAACAGCAAGCACATGCCCCATCACTCCATCCAGGGCACGGCGCTTGCATGAACTGCACAACAACGTATTCTCATCAACAGTATCCCCGTGCAGTAGAGCCGCCAGTGGGACCTGCTTGTCCCATCCGGGTTCAGGCGGACATCCCGGGCAGGCCATATACATCCGGTAAATAGAATCAAGCACATCTTCAGCCGGTCTTATACAGTCAGGACCGCCGCAGTTAGGGCATATTATCATGATATCAACCTTTGATTGGAGATAATTAAACTTTATCCCCGAACTGCTGAAATCCCCTGGGCTCCATATCCGCAATGTGCCCGTTATGCTCAATGGTTATACTGCTGGCGGTAACTTTACCTATGACTCTGAATTGAGCAACTTTCTCTGCCTTTTCCAGGCAGTCAGTATTGAGGGTGAACAGCAGTTCAAAATCGCCGCCTGTGTATACACTCCATTCAAAAACCTTGTCATCAATGACCTTATTTTCAATGACCATATCACCAATGACCTCAACGACTTTATCGTCGACGACCTTATCATTAACGACCATGTCCCCAACTGGAGCCATATAACGCACAGACCTGTGCACCGGTATATCACTTGCTTTTATATGGAACCCCACACCACTGGCAGCGGCAAGGTCGTGCACGGACAGTGCCAGCCCGTCACTGATATCCATCATAGATGTCAGGCAGCCCGAACCTGCCAAAGCCATACCTTCTGCTATCCTGGGCACTGGCATGTAGAATTTTTCCAGTACTTCCGGGTCAAGTTCCCTTCCCTGTTGTAATGCCTCAAGTGCGGCCCCGGCAGTGCCTAACTCACCGGTCACGCAGACCAGATCACCGGGTTTGGCTCCTTTCCTCATAACCAGTTGTCCTGCATCAACCATTCCCAGCGCAGACCCCACTATGGTAAGTTCATCGTGCCTGTCAACGTCCCCGCCAATAATTTGTGTACCATACCTGCAGGCACAATCACTCATCCCGCTCACCAGTTCCTTAACAAAATTCACTTCCAATCCAGAGGGCAGTCCAAGTGCTGTCATGATACCTATAGGCCTGGCCCCCATGGCCGCAATGTCACTCAGGTTTACTGCAATACTCATCCATCCCATCTGGTACGGTGTCATTCCTAAAGGAAAATCGGCCTTCTTGTGGAGCATATCAGTTGTAGCTACCAGAAGTCCTGAATCACCTATATCGATGACCGCACAGTCATCATTTCCCGGTCCTACCACCGGACGGTGGATCGATCCGGTTTTTGATTTAGCTTCAAGCAATTCAGTGATAAGTGAAATAATATCTCGTTCCCGGAATTTATTTATTACAGTCATAATAATAGATTAATTTAGACAATCCACTGAAATATTTATAATAGCTTAAAAGTAGAAGGAGTATTGGATACAGATATTTCTTATTCAAATGGACTTTGGAATATCAAGTCATTTTGGTAGTAATATCAATGCGAACATGGCTCATGCAGTTTCATCGATAGTGCATAACCATACCCGGAACCATTCCGAACGTCTTGGTTTCAATGGGTATGATCATAACTTAACATTCACTAAAGACGGTATTATCGCCCTTTAAGAAGATTGATAAGAATGCGTTGTTCCTTGTTCTGATGAAACCTGGTACTGATATGGACCTTGCAATAACCCGGATGGATGATGTTTCAAAAAAGATCAACAGATTAATCTGATCTTTTCCAAAGTCACTCCATCTGTTCTAGCGCTTCAAGAATATCCTCACCCTTGACCGTGGTTCTCTTGGCATGGATTGCCAGCCTGTTGGCCCTGGTTGCTATTTCAATGCCATATTCTTCAAGAAGTTTTGCCAGTTCTTCACTAGCTGTGGCACTGACCCTGTGTGCACCCGCTGCCCTGATCACGCGTTCAACTGCTGCTGTTGGTAAGAGTTTATCATTCATATTTTATTTCCTCCTTAAATATAATATTAAACCATAGGTAAAATATGAATATATCTTATAGATACGCCTATTTAAAAATTATGTTTTGATTATCCCGACAAACTAATCTGAACACCTTAAATTCAGCTTCATATTACTGTACCGACTATAAAAGCTATTAAAGCCACGAACATAGCCATCTTTAGCAATTTTGAAGCTTTTTCTGCATTATCCCTCAGTAGAATTTCGTTAATTGAGACCAAAAAAAGTATATCTGCCACAAAGATCACAGCCATGTAAGATGCGCCGAATGCATTGTTCACATTAAAGACCAGGGGCATCGGGCTCAGTACAATTCCTGTTATTCCCAGTACAGCCGCCAGACGTGAAGCTTTCATCTTACCTATAACAATGGGAAGTGTCCTGGCTTTGGCCCTACTGTCCCCTTCAATATCCTGTATGTCCTTCACAATCTCCCTGGCCATAGTAGCCAGGACCGCCAGCAGGAACAATATCATGGTCGACTGGATACCTGTACCGTCAAATATTTCCAGTGCACCCCCGAACAGGAATGTGGAACCTGTGAGGTATCCCACGACTATATTACCTGCCAGTGCCATGCGTTTCAGGGTACTGGCATACAGGAACAGCATTAAGGAATTGAATCCGGCCAGTAACAGGCATACAGGTCCCAGCCAGTATGACAGTACGATACCTATCCCGAAAAGGAGCAATGAAAAGTACAACGCTGTCTTCCTGTTTACCCTTCCTGATGGAATGGGGCGACTGGGGCGGTTTATCCTGTCGATCTCGTGGTCAAAATAATCATTTATTGCATTGCCTGCCCCGGTGATAAGGAACACAACAGAAAAAACCAATACCGGCTCATATACAAGCTGCACCTGCATGGAATCAGGCAATGCCAGGAAGGCTATCAGTGTGCCTACCAGGGCTGCAATACCTGCCATGGCACAATTGGCCCACCTGATCAGCTCAACAAAGGTACGAAAAGAATTGGACGGCATCAGTCGCCACGTCCGGCCTCAAGCATGCGGTCAAGCGCTTTTTTCGCCTTCATCCGCACATGCGCGGGCACAGTAACGACATGTTTGTTCTCTTCCAGTGCAGTAATGATATTTTCCAGGCTGTTCATCTTCATATTCGGGCATACGGCATACTCTGATACCGGATAGAATATCTTATCCGGATTATCCTTTCTCAGCCTGTGCAGCATACCCACTTCGGTACCTATGATAAATTCTTTATATCTGGACTCTTTTACATGATCCACCATTCCACCTGTGCTTAATACCGCGTCTGCAATGTCGATCACATCGGGTTTGCATTCAGGATGCACTATGATCTCTGCATCCGGATGTTGTTCTTTCAACAGCAATACATCTCCTGAAAGTATCTGGTGGTGTGTGGGGCAGTACCCGTCCCAGGGTATGATCGTCTTATCAGTGTAGCGCGCCGCATAAAGGGCAAGGTTCTTGTCAGGTGTGAATATCACCACATCCTCATCCAGGCTGTTCACTATCTGGACAGCATTAGAGGATGTACAGCAGATATCTGATTCTGCCTTCACTGCTGCACTGGTATTCACATAGGTCACTACTGCAGCTCCTGGATATTCGTTTTTGATTTTTACCAGTTCTTCAGGTGTGATCATGGCCGCCATGGGACATTGTGATGATAATTCAGGCATCAGGACGGTCTTGTCCGGACTAAGGATGGCAGCACTTTCAGCCATGAAGTCCACGCCGCAAAATACTATGACATCGGCATCATGTTTTGCAGCCTGCTGGCTCAATCCCAGGCTGTCCCCAACGAAATCTGCAATATCCTGGATTTCCCCCCTCTGGTAATTATGGGCCAGGATGACGGCATTACGCGATTCTTTTAGTTCATGGATCTTTGTTATTAGCTCATCTTTATTTTGTTGACTCATTGAAATTACCTGTGAATTCAATATTACCATTCAATCCTTTTTATTGAGATGAGATAAAACACTTTCCAATGGAGGTTATCGTTTGCCTGTCGTAATATTGGGGTTAGTGACACTGGCGATAGTAACGCTGGTGATAGTGACACTGGCGATAGTGACACAGGGGATAGTGACACTGGCGATAGTGACACAGGGGATAGTATCACCCCAGAGTATCCTGGAAGTTAAACCACTCTTTTTTCCCGGGGTGCGACAGTAGTTCGGTATCTTCTACTTCAAAACGGAAAAAAATACTATAAACTTATACTCTACAATGGAAAGATTGATGTATAATACATACTTTATACTGGAATTATGTATGAAGAAATTATAATTCAGAACTTATGGTGGAAGACAAAAAGTGTCAGCGGGTCGAAACTGGGCAGGCTCAAACGAGCAGAATTTAGCAATCTGCTGGAAGAACTTGAAGATGACAAGTTAACATGCCTGCTGGGACCCAGGAGGACGGGTAAAACTACGATGATGTATGACCTGATAGACCATTTACTCAACAATAGGGTCAGCGAGAAAAACATTTTATTCATTTCCTTTGATAACCCAAAGATCAGGCTGGAGATGCAGCATGATTTTGACAATACTATGAGGGATTTTTCCAACACCATTGTCAAGGAACCAATAGATCGGTTGAGCAGTAAAGTGTATATCTTCCTGGATGAGATCCACAAGCTGGACGATTGGGGAAATATGCTGAAGTACTGGCAGGACCTGGGCCTCAATATAAAATTTATAGTTTCCGTCTCTTCTTCACTGAGGATTCTAAAGGGCAGTGGGGAGAGTCTGCTTGGAAGGATTAATTTTCATCTGATATTGCCCCTGAATTTTTCGGAATTTACCGGCATAGATGTTCAAGCGGACTTCAGGGATTATAATGACATCAAGAAGGCACACGACAGTCTTATACTGGAAAAACAGGAGCTGTTTATTACACTGGATGAATATATCATAAAGGGCGGGTACCCTGAAGTTTTTTACATCAAGGATGTGGAAAGGGCCTATGAAGTACTGAAGCAGTATAAGACCCTGACCATCAACAGGGATATACTGGACCTGAAAGATATCAAAGAGCCGCGGGTATTGAGTGACCTGACAGACCTGCTTTCTGATGTTATGTCCAGGAGAATGAATTATTCCACTTTTGCACAGGTGCTGGGTGTGAAGGTGGATACTGTGAAGAATTATATTTCGTATTTGGAGGAATGTTTCTTAGTTTATACTGCTTATTTTTATTCGAAAAAGCAGGTAACATCCACACGGAAGGAGAAAAAATTGTTCTTTATGGATTGTGGTCTTCGTAATTCTCTTTTAATGAAGGAAATTGATGAACTTGAGAAAACAAAGATCGTGGAGAACCTTGTGTTCTTACATATTTTTTCCCTGAAAAAGCGGGAATTGTTCCCAAAGATATTCTACTGGCTGGACAGGTCGAGAAATGAAGTGGATATGGTGGCCACATTAAAAAATGAGGTTGTTCCTATTGAAGTCAAGTACTCAAATGAGATTGATAAACGCGACCTGAAGGGGATGGTTAAGTTCTGCGAGGAATTTGATGCGAAGGGGATTGTGGTGACAAAGGATATACTGAAAGAGGATGGGAATATTTTATTTATACCGGCATGGCTGTTCTTGTTGATAGCTTCGTAACCAGTATCAATGCCCCCCCCTTCATCTCCTCAGTGATATTGGGTGCAAGTGCCATGTCGGCATGGTAGTTATTGCGGTATGTATCGTTAAAACTACCATTATATTCATACTTAAGTATCTATTAGTAAATTCTTATAAGACCATCAGGACTTTACCGTCTTCGTCCAGGATTCTGAATATAAAATAATCACCAGAATAGTCAGAAAGACAATCTATTTGCATAGTGCCGTTCTCATTAGTAATCTCGCTACATAGATTGCACATATCAATACCATCTATTTTTTCAATTCCAGCATATCGCATTAAATATCCTTCATCGGTCTGGTCGTTAGAGATACTAAAAATTGTCCCTTCCGGGCACCAGTTTTCTTCTGTTAGTTCCCGTTCATTATATTCTAACTCGTATTTTCCCACATTTGTAGTACAACCAGATGTTGCCAGTATGATGAACAGTAATAATATTAATATTATGAGATTGAATTTATTAGACATGCTTAGTGCCTCCTCAGGAGGGTGAAATTCAGATACTGGTAAATAAAAATATTGATTTTATTTTAATATCCAAATATTTGTACCTTAATGTCATATTATTGGCTGGATGAGATAGTACTCTATTTTTTAGTCCCAATAATAACCTCGATCATCTCAAATCTTTCTACATCGAACAGCCCCATGTCTGTCAGCCGCAGCTTAGGAATCACAGGCAGTGCAATGAAAGAGTGTGTAATAAATGGCGCAGGCAGAGTACACCCCATTTCCTTAATTGTTCCATGCAATCCATCCAGTTCCAGGGCCACCTCTTCCACTGGGTCAGGGCTCAACAACCCGGCAAAGGGCAGCGACAGGCTGTCCAGCACCTCTCCATCCTGCACCAGCACAATGCCCCCCTTCATCTCCTTAATAGCATTTGCTGCCAGTGCCATATCGGCATGGTTGGTTCCGGTCACAACCACATTATGGCTGTCATGCCCGATGCTCTGTGCAAAAGCACCCGACTTCAGGTCAAACCCACTGACAAACCCCAGTCCGATGTTACCATTCTTACCATGGCGCTCGATAACGGCCGTACTCAGGATATCCCTGTACAGATCAGGCAGCAGGATGCCTGACCCGTCAGTAACAAGTTCGGCATTGTCCTTTTCTGTAAATATCTGGTCAGGAAAAACCTTGATCACATTTACTGATACGCTGCTACCGGGGGTATTAATTATCTTCAGGTCTTGTGGCTTAATCTCCCTGTACCTGATCGTATCAAGCACATGATCCGGGTAATTTAAAACAGGAGTTTGTGTCTCAATTGGGGCAATAGTAGTACCGCCGGCGATCACTGAATGTATACTGAATCCTTCCAGGTTGTCAAGGATGACAAGGTCAGCCCTGCGGCCTATGCTGATGGAACCCACCAGGTGGTCGATACGGTAATGCCGGGCTGTGTTTATGGTACACATGGATATTGCATCCAGGGGGTCCAGGCCGAGAGCAATGGCTTTTCTCACAATTGCATCCATGTAGCCTGCCAGCAAATCCTCAGGGTGCTTGTCATCAGTAACAAAGAACACGTTCTCCAGGGACACACCCTCCTTAAGTAAACGAGGCAAAAAATAGTCAAGGGACTTTGCTGCCGAACCTTCCCTTAGCATCAGCTTCATTCCCAGACGCAGTTTCTCCAGTGCCTCCTCGTAGGTGAGGGATTCGTGGTCACTGGAAATACCGGCAGCCATATAGCCCCACAGGTCAGGCCCACTTAAGCCTGGTGCATGTCCGTCTACTACCAGCCTGCGCTTCCGGGCCGCCTGTATCATGGCAAGTTTGCCGGCATCGCCGTTCAATATGGCAGGGAAATCCATTACCTCGCCCAGGCCCACTACCATCTCATTATCGATCAGTGCCTGCACATCGACGTCGTCAAGGGAAGCTCCAGACGTCTCAAATGGTGTGGCAGGTACGCACGAGGATACGGCAACAAAGATGTTCAACGGCAGGCTCTTTGCCTCTTCCATTACCAGTTCGATGCCCTGCCTGCCAAGTACATTTGCGATCTCGTGCGGGTCGATAACAACGCCTGTAGTACCGTGCTCCAGTGCTTTTCGTGCAAACCGGGACAGTGTGACCATGGTGGATTCGAAATGTACATGCCCATCCAGCAGACCAGGGGATACGTATCTGTGGTTTACGTCGATGATCCTGGTACTTGCATCTCTCAGGCCTGATACGTCGCCGATACCGACGATGTAACCTGACTGGATGGCAATGTCAGCGTTGAGGATCTCTTTGGTGTTGACATTGATTATTCTGCAGTGTTCAAGGACAGTGTCGGCTTTGATATCTCCCTTGCCCGCGAAGATTCTTTCTGTGAGTTGCATGGACTAGGTATTGGAGTTTATGAAGTAAGAATTTACCTATATTTTATGGAATAAGGTCAACTAACAGGGAAATATTTATATATTTATTTCCCTCTTAATTGATCATGGACCATTTAGAGATACAGGAATATTTGCTTGACTTCCAGAAAAGAGCACTGCCCGAATTGGCAGAAAGAGAACTGGAAGTAAACAAAAGCAAAAAGATCAAATCCATTATCGGTCCAAGGCGGGCAGGGAAAACCTCGTTCCTGTTAAAAAAGATTGGTGAACTGATTGTATCCGGAGTTGAAAAAGAACGTATCCTGTATCTTAACTTTGAAGACCCGAGACTTGTGGATGTGCATTTCAAGGAAATCAGGGATATCATAAAAATACACTGGCAGCTGTATCCGGCTTCAATAAGTAAAAAGTGCATTATTTTCTTTGACGAACCACAGATGATAGATAACTGGGAGATTGCAGTACGCGCACTGCACGATGAAGGTTTTGAAATATATCTTACCGGTTCCAGTTCCCGGTTATTAAGTAGAGAGATATCCACATCCCTTCGCGGCAGGACGCTGTCCTATCTCTTGCTGCCCTTCTCTTTTAAGGAATTCCTGGAAATGGAACATCCGGGTTTTGACCCGAATAGATTAGGCTCAATGGAAAAATCGCTACTGAAAGGATTGCTGGACCAGTACTTGGAATTCGGCGGCTTCCCTGAGATCATATTGGAAGAGAATCCTGAAACCAGGCTCAGGATATTAAGTGAATATTTCAACCTGGTGGTGTACAGGGACGTTGTTGAGCGATATAAGATAAAAAATACACAGTTGATCAAATGGCTTGTAAAGTCCCTGACAGTTTCATACTCCAAAGAATTCAGCGTACATAAGCAGTATCTGACCCTGAAGTCAAAGGGAATCAAGGTAAGTAAAAATACCCTGTACTCATACCTGTCCATGCTTGAGGATTCAGTGTTCGTGTTTCTTGTGCCCAGATTCGATTATTCTATCAGGAAAAGGGATTTGTCCATCCACAAGGTATATTTATGTGATGTAGGGTTTGCCAGACTTACAGAGATCTCCAGGGATTATGGCAGGAAGATGGAAAATGTGGTATTCCTGGAGCTTGAGCGGCGCAAGAGGGCGTTGACAGATATTTTCTACTGGAAGAACCCGCAGCAAGAAGAGGTTGATTTTGTAGTGCAGACAGGGGGCAGGGTTGAGCAGTTGATACAGGTGTGCAGGGATGTTGAGGATTTGGATGTTAAAAAACGGGAGGTAAGGGCCCTGGTTAAGGCAAGTGACCAGCTGGAATGTGATGACCTGCTTGTTATTACCGGGGATTACGATTCAGTGGAGGAGCATAAAGGAAAGAGTATCAGGTTTATACCGCTTTGGATGTGGATGACATTAGAATGCCATAGCGTCAGGAATGGCTTGTAACTTCCTAAATTACCCACCCCATTCTTTATTATAAAAGCTTAGCCTGCGCCCCAGAATTGCTTAACGATCAAAACAGAATAAGTTATACATCATGTAGTGTATATATACTACACAATGAGACCTATCTGAAAAAAATTTTATTTGATACAGAAGATCTTGGACGTTCTCTAAGCCCGTTTGTGAAGTATCTTGCAGGATTCCGAAAAGAATACCGTGAAATAAGAAGGTGACCTGCTATACCAATCGCTGATGTCAAGCGAATATGTGTTTCGGGAGATTTTATTGAAGTTTTAGAGTCTACTAAACCATCGGGTGAATTGATTTCTACTCTTCAAGCCATTTTAGGGGCAGAAATGAGCGTAGAAGCAGTTTGCTGATGCTTATAACTGTAAATCCAAGCCATTCCTGACGCTATGGTATGTAGTATGACCCATACAGCAAATAACAGTACAGATACAATACTAAAATTATTTTATCGCCTTGCTGGCAATCGTACTTATGGTAAAGGTAATAACCAGGGGATTTTTGTAGATAAATAATCCCCTTAAATGGGAAAACCTACCTTTTTTCCCATTTTTCAAGCCGCAATATCTTTGATAGAGTGGAACCTCTAGTTATTTCATCGCGTATCCTGCTCTCGTTCTTTTCAACCTCAACGCTGCGCCTTGCAATTTCGTAGGCCCGCTCCTTAGGTACTACCACAATACCGTTGTCATCGCCCACGATGTAGTCTCCGGGGCGCACAGTCTGTCCCGCACAACTGATCTCGGCATTGATCTCGCCAAAACCTTTTGGTTCGCCGGCATTCGGTACAACGGCCCTGGCATAGACTGGGAATTCCAGTTTCCTGATATCATCAATATCCCGTACTGCCCCATCGATAACCACTCCTGATACTCCTTTGTTGATGCAGCTCAAGGTAGCCAGTTCACCCCAGGGTGCCACCTGGTCACTGCCGCCGTTATAGATCACGATGACGTCACCGGGCTGTGCCGTGTCAATTGCCTCCACGGTCTTGGCCCAGTCACCCTCAAATGTCTGGACAGTAACTGCAGGCCCCACCATCTTATGGCCCGGGTTCAGGGAAAAAAGTCCGTGCATGGCACCTTTTCGGTGCATGGCATCACTGATGTTGGGTGTGGATACACGGGTCAGCAACTGCCTGGTTTCGGCTTCGATTGAGCCTCTATCCTCAGCAGCGGGCATGGGTGCATCCATGTTCTGGCGGATATTGCGAGCAGAGGCTGTCACATCAGGGGAGCGCACGATGTTACCGCCAACGATCACAATATCGGCACCGGCTAAAACTGCCTCTCCTGATGAGTTGGCGTCCAGGCCGCATGCCACTGCTATTGGGATGTGTATTTCATTTTTCATTTGCCTGAGTAGCTCAATGGGTGTGATGCCCATCATCTGCATGTCGATGCCCACATGGATGTTGATGATGTCCATCCCCATATCTTCCAGTTCCCTTGCCCTTGCAACGGGATCGGGTACAGAGATGAGGTCGCACATGAGCTTTGCACCGTATTTGTCGGCAGCACGCTTGGCATCGGCAATGGTGGAGTCGTCTGCACTACCCAGCAAAATAACGATATCGGCACCTGACTTAACTGCCATCTCCACTTCAAGAGCACCGGTGTCCATGGTCTTCATGTCGGCAAGGATGGTGTGTCCGGGAAAATTATCTTTCAGTGCCCTGACAGCATTCATGCCCTCGCTCTTGATGAGTGGTGTGCCTGTCTCGATCCAGTCTACGCCGCCCTCTACGGCCTCGCGGGCTATCTGGATTGCACGGTCAAGCTCAAGAATGTCAAGGGCTACTTGCAGTATGGGGTGCTCATAGTTCATGGATGATAGATATTGCTAATGCGGCAAAACTTTATTTGTTTGACCCGGGACGGTGTGTTTATATCACAATCATCATTTACGCAGTACTTTTTCAATAATGTCTCCGATCAGGACCCCGATAATGAATTCTACTGTCACTATTCCCATGATTACTATAAATACAATCGAGCCGGTAAATCCGCCGATAAGTCCTCCTGCAATGGCTGATTCTATTCCTCCTGACAGTCCAACGATAAAAAATGACACCAGTCCCAGGATCAGGCCAAGGACCAATCCGATCTTTAGTCCTTTTAGTAATATATGGAAATAGTCTTCTGTTCCTTTTTTGGAGAAACCGTAAGATATGCCGATCAGAATGATGATAATGGTAAGAGAGAATGCCATGATATTTTTACCTCTAGGTTTAAGAATCTTGTTTTATGGGATATTAACATTTGTGTAGCTATAGAAGAGACTTTTTATTACATCCTGGAACGATTTATAACCACAGAGTGCACAGAGAGCACAGAGGAGACAATAACGCTCCGTGTTCTCTGTGTTCTCTGTGGTTGAACTTATGTATCATGATCCATTTATCGTACTTGACCAGAATAAAATAAAAAGTCTACTATAGAAGCGGTCTAACAATTACTATCATTGATATTTTCATTGGTTGACTAACGTAATATTCACTGTCCTCTGCCTTGGCCCGTCCAGTTCAACAAAAAGTATATGCTGCCAGGTACCCAGCACAAGCTCACCGTCCATTACAGGAATGGTTTCGCTTGAACCCAGCATCACAGCTTTCAGGTGAGCATCGGCATTGTTATCTATCCGGTCATGCTGGTAACCTGCTGAGTGAGGTATCAGTTTTTCCAGAAAATCCAGGATATCATGACGCAAGCCCGTCTCATTCTCATTTAGAATAATCGCGGTCGTGGTATGGCTGGTACTTACAACACATATGCCATTGTCAATACCGCTTTTATGTACCTCACTCTTAACCTCTTTGGTAATATTCACCAGTTCAATCCGCTCGTTCGTCCGGATGTTCACTGTAATACCTCTTATTGAGCAAATACCAGGGGACTTTAAATATACTGAAGCTTGTAGTGAGCAAAATTTAGTGTAACCATGCTTACGATCAAACATGCAGAAAGTGAATACAGGACCGTTCCAAGAGATATAGCTGACAAGCCACCTGTCGCCGCATAGAGTATACCGCCGGTAATGGACGTAATAATAAATGTAATAGCTATGGACGATACGGCACCGCCTATAAGTGACCATGGATGAACAGCACCCCTGCTTTCTAAGAATGTCGTACTCACTATGAACAATACTGCAAAAATAAGGAATATCAAAGGTGCCGGCATTGGCAGACCCGTTTCGAACAGATATATTATGCCCAGAGCCACAGAGATCATGGCAAGTGACATTCCCACCACAGTTACCAGTGTCCTTAAAAAGTAATTCTCAAGATTAATTTGAATGATCCATCCCTCCAATTTAATGTAACATTAAATTATATTCAAAGCAGTATTTATTAATTTCCCTGGAAAACTGCCAGGGATCATGCAATATCCATCATTTATTCTCCCTGGGTTATTATGGTGTAAAAAGAGGATCGTCCCTGATAGCTTCTATGCACTCTTCCAGAGATATGTCCGGATAGGGGATTTAGTTCAGCCTGGGAATATAAAATTTGGATCAGGGCAAAGTTAATACTGCTAAGGATGTATAATTTCATTATGCAAACCAGGATAAAACGATATAATATCTTATTAAGAGGAAATGTTCAGCATATTGGTTATCGTGGAATTATTGAAGACACTGCAAGAAAGTTAAATTTAAAAGGTTATGTTTTTAATGATGTTGATGGTAGCGTTAAGATTGCATGTGAAGGTCTTCAGAAGTCGATAGATGTTTTCATAAATGGCCTTAGCGAATTTGCCAGGTCGGATATTGATAGTATTGAGAAAAAGAAAGTCCATGATGAACTTTATTTACCGTCTGTATTCAGCAGGTTAGCAACCGATGATTATTATGAATTTAGAAAAAAATTCGATATTGGTATCGATTTTCTTGATGGAATAAAAATAGATACTGGGGATATGAAAGAATCTCTTACGAATATAAATACAACGCTTGAAGCATTTGTAATAAAGCAAGATGAACACAACCATTGGATGAAAGAATATAACCAGCGCATGGATAAACGCAACCAGCGCCTTGAGGACATCCTTGTAAAACTAGCTGAGAAATAGCCGTATTTTCGTATCCACTTCAAAAAGCATGGTATTTTGACCGGATTTACAGGATATTGACGTTGCGGTATATCCTGTCGATCCTGTTAATCTTGTCTACTAATTTTAAAATTACCCTTAGATTTGAAGTGGATACGCGTTCACCTACTCACCCGCCCTCTAAACATCGAATATGTGAAAAAAGCGTAGTAATCCGGAATATCCAGAATAAACTCCGGCGACTCTGGCATACACAGCCGCTGGAACTCCGCCCAGTCTCCTTCTGACAACTCAGCCTCCACATCCACCCACCGCATCTCGATAAGCGCAGTAAGTGCACTCCGTATCTCCTCGGATAACGGGGCGCAGACATCGCCTGCGAATGTCCGGACACTAACTTCCTCCATGCCCGCACGCCGAAACCACCCAATCATGCGCGGGAAATGCAACTCAGGCGCCGCCCCGCGGGCAAACGGAGCGATCCCTGAAGATGTCGCATTCAGATGTGCCTCAAGCACTGGATAGCCCGGGAGCAGTCGTTGAGATGACCATGCAAGGATGATCACACTTCCGCCGGGCTTTACCACCCGTGCAAGTTCCATAAGCTGCGGCAGGGGATCTCCGGGTGCATATCCTGCGCAGTTCGCACTCCACACCCAGTCGAAAGTATCGTCGTCGAATGGGAGGTTGTTCATGTCCCCCTCCTGAAATGAGACCTGCTCAGAGATGCCTGCCTTCTCTGCAATGTCTCTCGCATAAACCAGGAATTCCGGGGATAGATCAACGCCTGTGACATGCCCGCCAACCCCCACTGCCTCTGCGAGCATGATGGCTTGCAAGCCGATTCCGCATCCAACGTCGAGTCCCCCGCTTCCTGGCGGGAGGTTGAGCGCCTGGATTGCACTACGAAATATGGGTTCTTGCAGGGGATTTGTTGCAATCAGGCTCTGCAGGTAACTATCCATAGATAAAAAGAGATTTGAAATGGGGGTAAGACCACAAATTACTACATGTCTAACTTTTTCACATGTTCAACAGAACTCGTCTGCGCAATCAGATCACGGACAATGGGGACCAATTTGTATGGAATTTCCATAAGCGTATCTCCGGAATCTTCATAAGCAGCTTCGTCTTCGGCAACGGCTTCTTCGTCAGTCTGGCCCTCATAATGCGTTAAGACACGCTGTACCCGCTCTTCATTCCATCCTGGTGGGAGTTTATTCTGTCTCATTTTCTCTTTTTGATACGTCTTCGGTGAGCTATCAGTGCTTTTCCAGATAAATCGTATGCTGTTATTACAAATATACCCTCTGGTTCTGGCACATAAACAACACGAAGGTACCTGTCAGACCTGGTCTGACCAATGGCAACTCGTGTCCCCTCGTGCCCAAAGCGGTCTTCACCGGGATGCGATAGGACATCTTTTACTTCCTGTTCGGTTACTTTATGGCGATGGATGTGTGGATCATTTGTCTTCGGGTCTATGTAAAACCGAATTTTCATCGTTGATCATTCCTGAATTATTGATACATAAACCTCTCTATTCAAGCTCCATGCTTTTTCGTCTTCTGCGGCATCGGATGCGGCACAGACTCTGGCGGTTGGGTGGGTGCCACAATTTCGTGGGCGGCGGCGGGGTTTTCCGGGCGAAACACAGCCAAGTACGGCGACCATGGCGTGCGGTATGTGCATATCGCCGCCGCCCGGCCAAAATGTCGGATCATGGGGTGGTGTTGCCGTCGTGGCTTTGCGTCTGCGGGCTTGGGTCGTGTGCGCCGAAGCGGATTAGCGCCCTCCGTGAATTAGTTTTAGGCTGTCATACCCCTAAAACGGCTCACCCACTCACCCGCCCACAAAACATCGAATACGTATAGAACGCGTAGTAATACGGAATATCCAGAATAAACTCCGGCGACTCTGGCATACACAGCCGCTGGAACTCCGCCCAGTCTCCTTCTGACAACTCAGCCTCCACATCCACCCACCGCATCTCGATAAGCGCAGTAAGTGCACTCCGTATCTCCTCAGATAGCGGGGCGCAGACATCACCCACGAATGTCCGGGCAGTAACCTCCTTCATGCCCGCACGCCGAAACCACCCCATCATGCGCGGGAAATGCAGCTCAGGCGCCGTCCCCTCTACAAACGGGGCGATCCCTGAAGATGTCGCATTCAGATGTGCCTCAAGCACTGGATAGCCCGGGAGCAGTTGTTGAGACGACCATGCAAGGATGATCACACTTCCGCCAGGCTTTACCACCCGTGCAAGCTCCTTTAGTAGCGGCAAGGGCTCTCCGGGTGCATATCCTGCGCAGTTCGCACTCCACACCCAGTCGAAAGTATCGTCGTCGAAGGGGAGGTTGTTCATGTTCCCTTCCTGAAAGGAGACCTGCTCAGAGATTCCTGCCTTCTCTGCAAAGCTTCTTGCACAATCCAGGAATTCCGGGGACAGATCAACGCCTGTAACATGCCCGCCAGGTCCCACTGCCTCTCCGAGCATGATGGCCTGCAAGCCGATCCCGCATCCAACGTCGAGTCCCCGGCTTCCCGGCGGGAGGTTGAGCGCCCGGATTGCACGGCGAAATATGGGTTCTTGCAGGGGATTTGTTACAATTAGGCTCTGTAGATAGGTGTCTGTGTCATGTACAGTGCTTTCGGTGCTATTCTTTTCGTTTCCCATTCCTGCACGCTCCTTTTTGTTAAATGCAGGGTCATAAACAACAATTACCATTTTTCAAGTTCATCAGTAAACTCTCTGGTGTTCATCTCTTTGTAGAATCCTTTTTCATATCTCTTTAGAGCTTCTTCCGTTCTTCTGGCAAAAGCAAGATCCTCTTCGAAATTTTTGTCCAGATCGCTCGCTTTTTTCAAGATTAATTGCTCTTCGTTCTTTATTATGACAAGTTTTTCCCCAACACTAAAATCACCCCTCATTTCCGAAGGAATTACTATCTGCCCTTTTAAACTGAGTTTTGTTATTGCGATATTGATCATATATAGCACCATGTAAGATCGGTCTTACAGAATATTTAATCTTTCGAGGGGTTTTCTCTCACAGCCTACGTTAAGTACCCCGCTTGCCTGGGACGCCCATGCGCATAATCTCCAAGCGAATGGCAAACCTTCCCAATAAACAGGGGAGATACAGTTTGCAAGTGCAGGAGTTCATGTCGGGTAAGCATTCTACCTGCTGGTCATACCCTATCGCCTGATGCAGACGTATGTTCCCTGGAATCCGTCACAATACTCGGCGCTCTCGATTACGAATCCCGCACTTAACATCCATATACAAGCTCTCCTTTGATCACTGTAACTGCCCTGCCGCTCAGGGTAACCCGACCGGACCCGGGCACGACTTTAACCCGGACAACTCCGCCCCTTTCAGACAACTGGAACGCCTCAAACTCAGATTTATTCAGCCGGGATTCCCAGTAAGGACCCAGGCAACAGTGAGCCGAACCTGTCACAGGGTCTTCATCAATCCCGATTGCGGGTGCAAAAAATCGAGAGACAAAATCATATCTGCCGGCATCTGCCTTACTGGTCACAATGACACCGCGGCACGAAACTTTCTTCAGCAGATCAAAGTCCGGCTTCATATCCCGCACTTTTTCTTCCGATTCAACCTCCACAAGATAATCAAACCGGTTCTTACCCACATATTTCAGTTTTACGTCTAATGCCCGTGTAAGTTCAACAGGAGCATCAGCATTTGTCTCGAATTCAGCCGGAAAGTCCAGATCAATCCACGCACCATTCTTCTTCGCTGTTAATCTGCCGCTTAGCGTATCAAAACTTGCTACTTCATCCGGGTCCAGCGCCCCAATCTCCCACAGGACATGAGCAGAAGCCAGAGTTGCATGACCGCAGAGTTCAACCTCGGCTTGTGGGGTGAACCATCGTAAGTCATAGCCCCCGTCCTTTTCCTTAAGAAATGCGGTTTCAGGCAGGTTCATTTCGTTTGCGATCTTTAACATATCAAAATCCAAAATATTCCCTGATAGGATGCATACTCCAGCGGGATTTCCTGTGAATGGCTTGCTTGTGAATGAATCGACCTGAAATATCTTCATGCGTTTGTTTCTCATTCCTATACTCTTCTTCTCGTCCATTGTATCGCCACTGTCCTGTCTGTTCTAATTGGTAAATAGATGTTACTCCGGGTGATATGGGATAAAGTAAGGTCAGGTCAGGTCAGTGAAGCACCTGCACAATGCTCTTCCGATACTCCCTAAACACACTACCCATGCCCAATTCCAGCCAACAATCCGCCAGCCACCCAGGGACACACAGCACCCTGTGCAGCCAGCGGTAATCGATTCATTTGTAGCTAATCAGCTATCGCCTCTGCGAGTCCCGGCACCTCTTCAGCGCCAGACTTAACCATGATGCTCGATCCCTCAAAATCATCGCCAATAGGCTCGTACCGCCCGCCCAGATGCCGGGCGAGGAACGCATCGGTTACGGCGTAAAACGAGAGTCTGTTCTCAGGTCTGGCAAAGCCGTGTCCTTCGTCTGAGTACAGTAGATATGTAACAGGGATGTTTGCATCCTGCATCGCCTGGACGATCTGGTCTGACTCTGCCTGGTTGACACGCGGGTCATTTGCGCCCTGACCGATCAGGAGCGGTTTTTCGATTTGGTCCACATAGGTCAGCGGGGATCGCCTGGTGAGGAACGCTCTGCCATCTTCTGTTCGATGATCCCCCACACGCGTTGCAAATAACTCGATCTGTGGTTCCCAGTACGGTGGGATCGTCTCAAGCAGTGTAACCAGGTTCGATATACCCACGATGTCTACGCCACAGGCAAACGTATCTGATGTATTCGTCATGCCCCAGAGTGTTGCATATCCACCGTAGCTGCCCCCCATGATGGCCACATGATCCGGGTCCGCGATCCCTTCCTGAACTGTCCAGTTGACCGCGTCGATGAGATCATCGTGCATCTTGCCGCCCCATTCCAGGTTGCCCGCGTTGATAAACGCTTTGCCAAATCCCGTGGAACTGCGGAAGTTAACGCTCAAAACAACATAGTCTCGGTTTGCAAGCCATTGATGTACGGAGTTGTAGCCCCAGTTGTCGCGTGCCCATGGTCCACCATGGACGAACAACACCATCGGCAATGGCTCATCCGGACGCCCATCGAAATCACTGTCGCTTCCAACCGGCAGCGTGTAGTAACTGACCAGGTCCAGTCCATCACGCGACTTGATGACCACAGGATGCATCTTTGCAAGAGACAAACCTTCCAGTGCCTTGCGATGCGTGAACAGGAACTCTGCACTCTTTTCTCCGCGGTCATAGCAATAATACTGCACCGGCCCATCATCCAACACGTAGGCGACCATCCAGTACTCATCGTCAAGTGTTCGGCTAACTACCTCTACATCGCCATTAGCAACTGTTTTCAGGTAGGCAAGGTCACCAGCGATGGTATCGTCAATGATCTGCCAGTGCTTGCGCTCGTAGGTGAAAGCAACCGCCTGGACAATCTTTTCAGTCGGATGTATCATGATATTACTAGTATCTGCACGCGGGTCCTCAGCGATCAAGGTCTGCTCACCTGTTCCAAGGTCCAGCGCAAAGAACGCAGCAGTGTTACGGTTGCGGCTATCGATCATGTAGAGAACAGTACCGGTCTTGTCAAATCCTACGATACCTGTTGTGAGCAAATCCTCCATTGCGATCTCCATGAATAGCTCCCAGCCACCATCTTGTGTTGCCTGGAATATCTTGTTTCCGCCGTCTGTTGTGAGTTGTTCTGCGAAGCGGAGGTTATACTCGTCGTCAGTTGTAAATCCAACAAAACCTTCATTCTCCATGACAAGACTCATCTCGGCAGTTGTGATGTTGGCACGGTAAATGTCGTGAAGTGTGGGATCGCGGTCATTGAGAGCGATTAATATCTCGCCAGGGAACTTTTGGCTGACTGCCTGGATTCTGGCTTGCACGCCCTCAAGCGGGGTTAAGTCAGTGGTCTGGCCAGTCTCCAGGTTCACGCTGTAGACCCGCCAGTTCTCATCACCAGCCTGGTCCTGGAGATACAGGATGTGCTTGTTTGTGTAAGCCCAGAAGTAATTGCGTATGCCACGTTCGGTGTCGTTTGTGACCGGCACGGCAGAATCAGGGTCATCAGCAGGTCCTACCCAGACGTTCAGTACACCGTCTACAGAGGCAAGGTAGCTGATCCGGTCTCCGTCCGGGCTTAGACGGACTGTGATCTTGTCCGGATTGCCGAATAAGACCTCACGCGGGATGAGCGGGGCGGCGTCTATCTGACTCATATTTTCAGTCGGTTCTTCTGTTGTGGCATCCTTGTCACTGATGCAACCGGACGCCAGCAACGCAGCGATTATCAGAACTGATATTAGTAGCTTTTTCATCTTTTGTCCTTCCTCTGGATGTTGAACCTTTATTTAGTTAGGAATCTATAACCATAAATCGGAATGTGTGGTCCCAAACCTTCCTGAAATGCGAATCCCCTTTTGGTGGTGATCGGTGTCATTAGTGTATCTCGGCACTTACAATCCGCCGAAGCGGCAACTCTTCCTGATGTTCACGATTCTCCGCAGCTTTAAATTTTCATTTTGCTGCAGATCATTGTGGTCGTCGGAGTGATGTTACCCCCTCTTGTTCAGACTGGTCTTTTGGTTGATCGGTCTAATAATGCTTCCAAAGTATTAGTACTTAAATATTTTGATATATCGAGACCGTTACAATTCGTGTTGGTGAATTTAATTAAACCACAGATAAACACAGATGAACACAGATTTTCAGGTAGCGTATCCGCGTTTATCTGCGTTCGTTTGCGGTTAGTTTGATAATACCAACATGTAATGTGACGGTCTCGATATATCGAATTATAAGGTTATATAATGCAGAACTTCACGACATAATTACAAATATGACGAAGGGTGGCTGTTGGTTCAAGCAGGCAGATCACCCAAGCACCTTCATCATACGCTCCCGATACTCCTGAAAAGCCTCCCTTCCCACATCAGTCAGCCGGAGCATTGTATGCGGCTTTCGATCTACAAACTCCTTCACAATCTCGACATACCCTGCAGCCTCAAGCTTGCTCGTATGTGAGGAGAGATTGCCGGGAGTAAGCCCGGTCTGGCGCATCAGGAAAAGGAAATCTGCGCTTTCGACAACGTAGAGGTATGCCATGATCATAAGCCTTGCAGGTTCGTGGATCAAGCGGTCGATTCCCGCGATTTGCTGGAGCTCTTCACTGCTACCGGAATCACTTACTGGCATCAAGCGCCTCCTGTAGTGGCAAGCGGATACCTGCGCAGGAACCTGGTGAAGATGAAAAGCCCGCTAATGAAAAGAAATCCCCCCATAAGTACCAGATAGAGTATCAACCCTGTACTCCCGGAAGCAAATTCTGTCAGGGAAAAGAATAGACCCAGAATCACCGAAAGTATCGCATATCCGGTATAACGGACATTCCCTGATCTGGATTGTGCATGAGCAAAGGGTCCGACCAAAATCATCCCGAAGAACAATGGCGCCCAGTCTACCCACTGGGAATAATCCTTTACATTGCCAAAAAGAGAGATCAGAGTGAACATGATCACGATAACTGTGACCTCAAAGAGAAATACACCTGTCAGGGCATCCTTTGAATCATCCTTATGGAATTTGACAAAACCGATTCTGGGATGGGTGTACCGCCTACGGATAAACTCCACAATCCTTCCGGCAAATACTATTAGCAATATATAGAACGCAAAGATTGGGGAATGGAAGAACCCTCCGAATGTCATGAGGATCAGCCCCATCATGACTTCCATCAAGCCATCCTGCTGGGAATCACAATATGCCTTTTTTTCTATTTCCTTTAGATTGATATTTTGTGTCATTGTAATCACCTCGGCATATTATCATAAAGGTGTTTGCAATATATAATACTTTGCACTACAAAGTTGTTTTGGATAATAGCATGTGGATTGTAATGATGACAGGCAGTTGCTAATGCTACCTCTAAATTTCAATTACTCCATTTATTGCATCTCTGGCTGTACATGGCAACTCATGTTTGCCAATCAGCAGTAAAGGTATTCGGACATACTGGAAAAAAAGCAATACAAATTAAGTTTCATCCGCCCATTTTTTTCATCATTTTCTGGATATTGAACTTGCCGCCCCGCAGTCCCTTGAATGCCTGCTGCATCATTTTGTGCTGCTTAATAAGAAGCCTGACATCCTCCTGTGAAGTCCCGGAACCAATGGCAACCCTCTTGATACGGCTGCTGCCTATTATCTTTGGCTCTTCCAGCTCCTTCTCTGTCATACTATCCATAATGATCTTAAATTTTTCAAGGGTACTCTGGGTCGTCTGGAACTGTTCATCAGAAAGGTCAGTTCCCTTTGGAAGCATGGGCATATTGGGAAGCATCTGCATGATCTGCTTTATCGGCCCCATCTTATTCATTGCCCCAAGTTGTTTATACATATCCTTGAGCGTGAATTTGCCCCGCATCATACTATCTATATCGAACTCATCCTCATCGATCACTTCCTGGGCCCGCTCGATAAGGGTTTTGATATCCCCCATTCCAAGCAGCCTGGATATGAACCTGTCAGCCTCAAATTTCTCAAAATCCTCTGGTCTCTCCCCTGTACCGATGAACGCGATCGAAGATGCGGTCTCTGACACGGCAGACAGCGCGCCGCCGCCTTTGGCCGTACCGTCCAGTTTAGTAATAACCACACCAGTGATACCAATGGACTGGTTGAACACCTTGGCCTGTTCACTTGCCTGCTGGCCAATAGCAGCATCGATGACAAGCAGTTTCTGGTCAGGTTTGGCCATGGCAAAGATATCTTCCATTTCCTTGATCAGGTCAGTTTCAAGAGCATGACGACCGGCAGTATCGATTATCAACACATCGTACTTTTCAACAGATTCCAGTCCGTGGCGTACGATCTCCACAGCATCCTTATTGTTTTTCTCGCCATAGAATGTAACATTCAAACGGCTGCAAAGAGTACTCAACTGTTCATAAGCTCCGGGCCGGAATGTATCAGCACAGATCACAGCAGGTTTCAGGCCCTTTCGCTGGAAGAACCTGGCAAGCTTTGCTGTGGTAGTGGTCTTACCGCTTCCCTGCAGGCCCACCATCATTATCTTTTGTCCGGCAAGTTTAACATCGGTCCCCTTACCCATGATGTTAATGAGTTCATGATATACGATATTGATCACATGTTCCTTACCGCTCAACCCAGTGGGAACGTCTTCTTTTAAAGAACGTTCCTTGATCCGTGTAGATAGTTCCATCACCAGTTTGACATTTACATCAGCCTGGAGCAGGGCACGCTGTATCTCTTTAACGGCAGCGTTGACCACTTTTTCATCGATCCTGCCTGCTCCGGCTAATTTTTTAAGGGTATCCTGCAATGAGCTTCCAAGTTTATCCAATACCATGATTATCTCTCAATAGTGAATGCCTTCAAAGAGTGTTCCCAAGATAGATAAATATCTACTATTAGATGAAGAATGTAAAGGTGAACCAGGCAATCAGTGTAAGGATCACAGAATGTTTCAACCCGGCTATAACCTCGCCTTCACCCATCTGTCCTGCCACAAGTCCGGATGAAAAACCCTGTATCAATGATGCATGGAAGAACAGGCGCCTGAACATCTCTGGATTGAAAACACCAATAAACTCTTCTGCTCCACCGCCAGCTGCATTGGCTGTTATACTGGCTTCTGCCATCACCGGAATAAAGGAATACGAAAGAATCCCAATTACAAACAGGAATACCCCAAATGACATGTAACTGATTATCACGTAGATGATCATGTTACTTGCACGATCCTTTTCCATCATTTTAAGGACATAGGCATCCTTGGCAGCTACTTCCAGCACATCTGGTACGTTACCGCCGGCCCGGCTGGCTTGGTTGATCAATGCGACTGAACGATATATAAGCGGCGTAGCAACCCGGTCTGCAAATCTGTCAAGGGCATCTTCGAATGATATACCCCATGAAAGCATAGCATTGATCTTGGCAATCTCAATAGTGAGATCTCCATATTCACCTTTAGACACCATGCCAACCGATTTTGTCAGTGTCATACCTGAGCGGTTCATCTCGGCAACGTCCCTTAGGAAATTTGGGAAATACTGTTCAATCCTTTTTACTCTACGTCTTTTTAAATAATGAAGAAATCCGGGAGGGACTATGGCCATGAGAACCGTGAAAAGCAATACGTCATCAAATGCAGGTGTAAAGCCTGTCTTCAGACCTCCAAGTATCAGGAAGATCAGGGCAATAGGTATACTGATCAATAATGCGTAAGCTGGTTCTTTTTTAATTTCCTGTTGGGGTGATTTTATGAAATGGCGGAGATCGATCCATTTTCTTGCCGCTTCCATCTGGAGATGTACTTTATCTTTTTCAAGTAGGAGGTCATCTTCTGTAAATATTTTTTTATTTTCATCAATTGGAACAGTGTCCCCAAAAGGTGTTTCCTCTTTTTCGTCAATTGCAATAGTATCCTCAGGAGATGTTTCCTCTTTTCCGTCAATTGCAATAGTATCCTCAGGAGGTGTCTCCTCTTTTTCATCAATTGGAACAGTGTCCCCAAAAGGTGTTTCCCCTTTTTCGTCAATTGTAATAGTATCCTCTGGAGGTGTCTCCTCTTTTTCGTCAATTGCAATAGTATCCTCTGGAGGTGTCTCCTCTTTTTCGTCAATTGCAATAGTATCCCCTGGAGGTGTTTCCCCTTTTTCGTCAATTGTAATAGTATCCTCCGGGAGTTGTTCCTCCTTTTCGTCAATGGGTCCTCTGTTCTCCAAAATATCACACCTCCGGGGTCATACTACTGACAAGCACCACAAACACAATGCTTCCCACAGGGATTACCAGGTATATCAACAGGTACATGATCATCAGGTTCATACCGCCCATGATAGTCATGACAGACATCATGACGAGCAGGAACAAGGGTCCTGCCACAAATGCGGTCACATAGGTCTCAGCTATTAATCCGAGCGTTTCAAGGAACTCCTTTTGTTCCCGCTTGCTTTCTATAACAAACTGGTCTGCCTTAAGCTTTAAAAATGATTCCAGGTCACCACCGGAAGATACGATGGTTACTGCGCCCTGTAAGAATTCCTGCAGCCGATATGATGGTGTAGTAGATGCCACATTCTTCATGGCCTGGACAAGATCATTGCCCAGTACTTTGATATCCCTTACCACATATGAAGCCTCTACTGCAGCTTCCCCATATATCTTGTTCTTGGCAAGACTTGAAAATATATCCACAGGAATGACGCCTGCGCCTGACATTGCAGACATGTAATGCACAGCATAAGGAAGTATCGTATCAATACTACGTTTCCTGTTGCTGTTAATCATCTTTGGATAGTTCAGGAATGCAATAAATGTACCTACAGTGAAAATACCCGTGATAACGACAACGGAAATAATATTAAATGCCAGGTTTTTATATTCCTGGAAACTTTCAAAAATATCAGTGAAAAACGAACGGGTCACAAAAATATCAGGAGTACTGAAGGCAGATACAACTAAAATTGCAAATAAGAATCCTACCACCATCATTAACAGTGAACATAAAACCGCAAGGGAAAGATACATATCAAAACTGATATTGAATCTGGTCTTTAGCAATTCCTGCCTGAGGTCAAAATACTGGGCACGTCTCTTACTAAAATAGCTGCCGAATAAACGGTATGAATACGAGGAAAGATACCTAACTACCATATAATTCCTTCCTCACGATTTCCATCAGGGTCTCAGGTTCACGATAATAAGTTACGACTATCTTGGCAACATCCTCATAATGCTTCACGTTCTTCATACGCGCCCATTCCAGGATTTCCTGCCTTTTCTTTAGTTCTTCCTTGATGCGGGCATCATCCCACCCACGGCTATGCATCACCGATTCCAGTACATAAGACCTACCTGAATAAGTAAATTCGTCCTTTGAGGCCAACCATGTAAACACCTCATTTGTTAATAATTCACCTGTCCTGGGATCGACACCCACAATCTCAGTTATGGATTTGGCCCTTCGCACTCTTTGTTCACCAATCCTGACCTGGACCTGTATAATTATCATGTCAAGGGCCTGCAGCATTATCCTGGGAACATTTATGGGCGGATTTTCAAGCCGGTGAACAACAGACTGTACGGAATCCGCATGTAAGGTTGAAAATGTGGTATGACCGGTACTCATAGCCTGGAACAGGACATAGGCCTCGGCACCTCTTACCTCGCCTACAAGCATGTATTCAGGCCTCTGCCTCAAGGCTGCCCTTAACAGGTCATACATATCGATGGACCCGGTTTCACCCCCGGTAAAAGTCTGTCTGGTCACACCTGCTATCCAGTTGGGATGGGGAAGGTTCAACTCCCTGGTATCTTCAATTGATACGATCTTAGTCTCGGGTGGGATAAACAACGATATTGCATTCATGGAAGAGGTCTTCCCGGATGCGGTACCTCCTGCAAAAATTATGTTCTTGTTATTTTCAGCAGCCAGCCAAAGGTATGCTATTGTTGAAGTTGAGTAGGTATGGTAGTCGATGAGGTCTGGCGGGGTCAGCGGGCTTTCCTTGAATTTCCTTATAGTAAAGGAACTTCCCCTGGTTGTTACTTCTCTTCCAAGGGTCAGTTGTATCCTTGAACCGTCTGGCATTGTAGCATCGAGTAGTGGATCTGCTATGGAGATGTGCCTTCCGCAAATCTGCGCGATGCGCACAACAAAGGCATCAAGGTTGTTCTCATCATCAAAAGTAGTGTTTGTTTCTATTGATTCGTACTTCCTGTGGTACACGTACAATGGTGTATAAGGCCCATCACAGGAAACATCCTCAAGGTATGGATCATGCATCATGGGATCTATATTTCCATATCCCATGAATTCTCTGTAGATATGATATAAAATCTTTGTAAAGGACACCGTGTCGATTTTTATCTGGTAATCCCATAAAATATCATATACTTTATCCTTCAGGTATTTTTTTGCACCGTTTTCTTCAAGCTCATTTAAGCTAACATCAAGTGTTTCCGTGAGCCTTGTTTTTATTTCTGCAAACAGTTCTTTTTCTCCCGGCTCCATTTCAGGTTCAAGTACCTCATAAAGATAAGTATGAGTACCTGGATTATATGAAATTCTGACATATGAATAAGGTTCATTTACAGGATAAAGTTCAACTTCCTCGAGAGAATAATCATCATCTAATGTGAGTTCGACCAGAGCACCGTGTTTTTCAGGATCATAATCTTCAAGGACGATTCTTTCTGGCTTGAAATGATTGATAATACGCTGGATAAATTTTGGTTTTTCAATAATTTCTTCTTCTACCTCAGGTTTGGCAACCACTTCTTCCTCTACCTGGGTGATTTCCATCAGGGTCTTTTCCCAGACCGATTCAACAGATTCGGGCAGCATTACCCTCCTGTGTTCAAGGACACGGCTGTCGCCAAGACGGGTTCTCAGCGTCTCAATGTCCAGTTTATCGCCACCGGGTATGATCAGGTCTGTCAACAATTTCTCTGATTCACCAATTTTTTCTGTTAAATCCCTTATTTTGGGCCCCTTATCAACTTCTTCGTCATCAGTTTTTTCTTCACCTGACGTTTCATCTGGTACTTCTTCAGAATCATGCGACTTACCAACAGGTGTTTCTGTTGTTTCATCCTTTTCATTTATCTTGGATGTTCCATCAACAGAATTTGTTTGTTCGCTCTCATCCGATTCTAAGGATTCTGGCTCTTGGCTGTCATTTTTCTTATCAATATCCGCGGCATCATTGATTACTGATTGATTATCACTCATAATCTGTGTGTCCTTAAAGGGCTTCAATTTTTCATCAACACTGGTTTCATTTTCACCCTTTTCTTTGTCATTCATATTCCACTCATCCCGCCGAAATAATTTTTGATATTTCCAATCCTTTTTACATATATTACATATAATAAGTTATAATTTTTCATATTATATTTAGAGTTATTAAGTACTTATAAGTAACGACAATCATAATAATATATTCTTATGCCTGGTAATCTACATTTAGCATGTAGGGAACTTATTCTTCAGATTATACTGGGAAATATCGATTCTGAACTGGATTTGAACAGACACAAAAAGACTGTGAGTGCAAAATATAAGTTTAATGGGTTGCCGAGCAATGCCGAAATCCTTGCCAGGGCCCTTCCTGTAGAATATGGTAAGGTCATTGAAATACTGCAGCTCAAACCTGTGAGGACCATATCGGGTGTGGCTGTAATAGCAGTGATGACTTCACCTGCACCTTGCCCACACGGCGTCTGCCTGCCATGTCCTGGTGGCCCTGATTCAGAATATATATCGCCCCAGAGCTATATGGGGCAGGAACCTGCTGCAAAAAGGGGCATACGGTATGACTTTGACCCCTACTTACAGGTTGCAGGGCGCCTGGAACAGCTTACACAGATAGGTCATCCTGTGGATAAAGCTGAACTTATTGTAATGGGCGGGAGTTTCACTTCCAGGAGCCTATGTTACCAGGAATGGTTTGTCAGGCGTTGCATTGAGGCTATGAATGATTTCACGGTACGGCCCGATGCTGGTAAGTTCAAATATATTGAAGACGTGCAGGCCGAAAATGAAAGGGCTGTAGTACGTAATGTTGGTATTACCTTTGAGACGCGCCCGGACTGGGCAACCAGGGATGAAGTGGACCAGATGCTGCACCTGGGAGGAACCAAGGTTGAGATCGGCGTGCAGAGTACCTATGATTTTATCCTGGGCAGGATCAACCGGGGGCACGGGGTCTATGAAACTGAACTGGCAAACAGGGTGCTGAGGGATTCTGGTTTCAAGGTTGGTTTTCATATGATGCCGGGCCTCCCGGGTTCATCTTCGGATATGGACCTTCGGATGTTTGGGAGATTGTTTGAGGATGAGAAGTTCATGCCAGATTACCTGAAGATTTATCCCACGCTGGTCACGCCGGGGACCGGATTGCATGAACTGTGGGATGCGGGTGGCTACCGTGCCCAGGAAGTTGAGGAGGCGGTTGAACTGGTCGCAAATATTAAAGCCCTGCTGCCTCCCTGGGTCAGGCTGCAGCGGGTGCAGCGTGATATACCTGCATACCAGATCCAGGCAGGCGTGACAAAAAGCAACTTAAGACAACTGGCAGGGGAAAGACTTGCACAACAGGGAGGGAAATGCCATTGTATCCGGTGCCGTGAGGCAGGTCATAAGGGTCTTAAGGGTATCAAGCCCGGACATGTGGAGATGATATCCCGCTCATATCGTTCATGCGGCGGTGATGAGCATTTCATCTCATTTGAGGATACTGAACATGATGTACTGGTAGGGTTTATAAGGTTGAGGTATCCTGGTGCCCCGCACAGGCCTGAGCTTGAGGGTGCGGCCCTGGTGCGGGAACTCCATGTTTACGGGCCGCTGGTGGGTGTGGGGGTAAAACCGCAGGCAAGGGAATTTCAGCATAGGGGATACGGGGAAGAATTACTGGCAGAAGCTACAAAAAGGGCCGGGCAGGCAGGTTTTAGTAAGCTTGCTGTTATTAGCGGGATAGGTGTGAGACCCTACTACCGGAAACTGGGCTTTGAGCGGGACGGACCCTATATGTCCAGGTTCATATAGGGGGGAATTTTCAATCATCACGATTCAAAATCTGTTAGCCTGATTTGACCTGTTTTTTGTGGTGGATTGACAACCTTTTCTAAATTATCTTTCATTATTTCATATCGTTGTGATGCTACCAAATTCATAAATATCTTGACCATATCCATATATCTACCTTGATTGGCTAGTTGAAGAGATTTGATATAAATATCTCTATCCTTACCTGAGAAGAGTAACTTTGGGTATTCAGCTTTTGTAAGCATATAATTAATAATTTCTCTTCCAACTCTTCCATTGCCATCCGCAAAAGGATGTGTCATTTCAAATTCATAATGAAACAAAACAGATTCTTCGAATGGGTATCTTCCTTCATCAAGTCTTGAATAATATTTATCTATGATTTGTTGGAGTTCATCTTCAATTAAAATTGATGGAGTTACTCGATGTTCGCAACCTAATATACCAATAATATCAGTCCTTCTAAAAACTCCTGCAGACTCAAAATCTATGTTATTCATAATCAAAGAATGCAGCATTTTTATAAAGTCTAAAGTTACTTTTCCTCGGTATTTATCACGGTATTCTTTTACATTTCTGAAATTTTGCACTTCGTTTATTTCCCTCAAAGTTTTTTCTTTGGGGGCAATGCCATGTATGAGTAAATCAGAAGCTTCTTTTAAAGATAGTGTATTTCCTTCTATTGAAGTTGTACCTTGAATATAATGAACATCAAAATTTCGTTCATAAGCTTCTATTTCATTGGTGGTGAGTAAACTCGTAAATGTTTTATATATATATCGAATTTCTTCAATTGTTTTCATTTGTTCTATAGATAAATAATCTGATGAATAAAATGTACAACTTAATTCTGCTTTTTTCAATGCTGCTTTTAATTCAATCTCATAAGCGTATTCCTTACGATACTTCTCAATGTCCTCTGCCGTAGGAGGTATTATTCCTAAATATTTCCTTATTTTTCTTTTTTTACCTTTTACCTTTACATCTTTAACAAGGTAATATTGAGGTTTCCGATTTTTTGGATAATTTATTTCAACTCGGTATGGTTTTCGACCCATATTTCTCTATTTGTATGACCCCTTTATTTAAATCTTCCGTTAGATAGTCACCATGCACCCGACCGATGCCTCGCACCTTTAGTGTGGGGAGCATCACAAACATGCCTTGAAGCATAATAGAGAAAGACAAATAACCAGAACAATAGTCGTAAAAAAGAAAGACGCTGAGGGAGAGATTCGAACTCCCGTGGCAAAGTGCACCACCACATTTCAAGACCGGTGCCATGGTCCGGTTGGCTACCTCAGCAAGGTGGTTCCGGATTAAGGTGTCCCGGTGCCCCGCACAGGCCCGAGTTTGAGGGTGCGGCGCTGGTTCGGGAACTCCATGTCTACGGGCCGCTGGTGGGTGTGGGGCTAAAACCGCAGGTAAGGGAATGGCAGCACAGGGGATTCGGGGAAGAACTGCTGGCGGAAGCTACAGAAAGGGCACAGCAGGCAGGTTATATTAAGCTTGCAGTTATCAACGGGATAGGTGTAAGGCCGTATTACCGGAAACTGAGCTTTGAACGGGACGGACCTTATATGTCCAGGTTCATATTGTAAATAACAAAAAGTCTCAAACCGGGCGCCAAAAATATAATATAATAGATCATAATAAAAGAAGAAGAGGTATTCGACATGTTAATCCAATATATTAAGGCTGCACTTGAACATGCCAAATATGAAATAATAGATGACGAAGAACCATATTATGGCGAAGTGCCAGAACTTCAAGGTGTATGGACTAGTGGAAAGACTCTAGAAGAATGCAGGAAAAATCTTGAAGAAGTGATCGATGAATGGATAATAATTAGATTAAGGAAGAGATTGCCGATTCCTCCCATTGGAAATTTCAATATCGAAACCACGGGAGAACTGGTAGTTGCCTAAACTTACTCCAGTGAGTTGGAATGTTTTAGTCAAACGCCTTAATAAGCTGGGTTTTGAAGGTCCTTACTCTGGTGGGAAACACCCGTTTATGGTAAAAAATGATCTGGTTTTAACAATTCCAAATCCTCATAAGGCTGAAATTAGTGTGGATTTATTATCAAGAATATTAAGACAGGCAAAAATATCCAGAGAAGAATGGTTGAATAACTAAAATAAAATAGTTCGTTTGTCACTAAAAAAGGTTCAAAATGCACATAATTGCAGAAGAAATTCTGGAATGTAAAAAAGAAAGACGCTGAGGGAGAGATTCGAACTCCGTGGCGCAGTGCACCACCGTTTTTCAAGACAGACGTCGTGGTCCGCCTAGCTACCTCAGCAATGTGGTTCCGGGTTGAGGTATTCCAGTGCCCCGCACAGGCCTGAGCTTGAGGGTGCGGCCCTGGTGCGGGAACTTCATGTCTACGGGCCGCTGGTGGGTGTGGGGCTAAAACCGCAGGCAAGGGAATGGCAGCACAGGGGATTCGGGGAAGAACTGCTGGCAGAAGCTATAAAAAGGGCCGGATAGGCAGGTTTTAGTAAGCTTGCCGTTATCAGCGGGATAGGTGTTAGGCCTTACTACCGGAAACTGGGCTTTGAGCGGGATGGACCTTATATGTCCAGGTTCATATGGGTGGGCAGTTCCATCTCTTTTCTTAAACTTAAAAATCATCCAGATCGAACGCCACAAAACCTTGTGCTCTAAACTTCTCCTTATCCTGTAGTTTCTTTGCGATTATGCCAAAATGCTCAATTCGATTATCATTATTCCACCTTAAATGTCCTGATTTTTGCTTCAACAACTCAAGGATATGTTTTACATCATTCTGGTTCAAACTGCTCCATTTACATTCCACAAAAAGAATCTCTCTCGTATTGTCGTTCAGTGCTACAATATCTATCTCCTTATCCCTGAACCACCACCGTCCCTTCCTGTTAAACCTAAAAGGCAGCATATCGGTATTTAACTTAAGGAACTCTTCAGACACCTTTTCAAATATCCTGCCTAGGTATCGATTATAGTCAGCTTCAAAACCAGAAATCCTGTCTGTAGAAATAATCTCAGATTTATTCGGGTAAATGAACCTGAAATAAAAGTCAAAATAATTATCAGAAAGATGATATCTCCGGTTCCTTGTTCTCTCCTTGTCAACCAGGACCGGATAGGACTCATTTACAATATGCAGGTTTATCAGGTTGCTCAGATATTTCGAAACAGTAGGTGCAGGAAACTCAGTATAATTTGCAATCTCGCCGAATTTAGTATTGCCAAAAGCAATAGCTTTCAGTATCTTGAAATATCTTGTCGGGTCCCTCAACTCACTTTTTATCAGCACCTCCGCTTCTGCAAACAGGACTTTATCCTGCTGGAAAACTTCTTCTAATCTCTCACCACTATTGAGCCGGTAGCATACATCTTTGATATATTCGGGTATGCCGTCAGTAATACCAAATACCCTTATCGCATCTTCAATTGAATCAACGCCAAAATCAAGTATATATCCGGCTTTAAGCGGCATTATAAACAACTGTCCTGTTCTTCTTCCATACAGCGGGCTTTTGTGGTCCAGCAGGTAACTTTCCATCATTGATATTGATGAGCCGCATAATATGAGTTTGATGGTGGTGTTTTTCAGGATTTCATCCCATATCTTCTGGAATTTTGATAACAGGGTTTTATTTTCTGTTATGAGGTTCGGGAATTCATCTAAAATAATGATCAATTTTTCCTCTTTTGCTATCTGCTGGAATAGTTCTTCCCATGTGAAGTCAGCTTTTGCTATTAACGGATTATCAATTGTTTTTGATATGATTTCTTTGAACGAGTCCAGGTTATCCTTTTCCAGTGCCTGTTCAACAAAAAAGTACGCTGCTTTTTGTCCCTTTATGGCTTCTTTTATAAGTTCTGTTTTCCCGATACGTCTTCTTCCGTAGATAACTATTAATTCAGCCCGGTCAGAATTAAAAAATTTATTTAAAGAGGATAGTTCTCTTTTTCTGTTTACGAATGGTATCACTTTACCCACGATTATAATAATCTTGTGTAAAGTATTTAAGTTATACGGTCTTTTCGCATTTAATATTCTAATTATCAGCAAAAGCCCCGCACAGGCCCGAGCTTGAGGGTGCGGCCCTGGTGCGGAAACTTCATGTCTACGGGCCGCTGGTGGGTGTGGGGCTAAAACCGCAGGCAAGGGAATGGCAGCACAAGGGATACGGGGAAGAACTGCTGGCTGAAGCAACAGAAATCCTCATTTTGGCACTACTGAGAGTAGGCTGCGCCGATAGCGGCGGCAGTTCAGTGCAGATATTGATATGATCTGCTGGTGGCCAGATAAAATAGTATTCTATAAAGGGAAATATTTATTAATTATTTCAACTTACATAATACTATGATCTCAAAGACACTCTGGGGAAACATAATTAAAGATTTCCAGAAAAGGCGATATCGTGACATTGTACAGAGGGATATACACTACCCTCTTGACATCCCACTGGACAGAGCTGTTGTTCTTTCAGGTCCCAGAAGGTCAGGTAAGACATATCTCATGTATCTGGGAATCAAAGAGCTGTTAGCACGCAAAGAGGACAAAAACAGTATATTGTATGTGAACTTTGAAGATTCAAGACTGGTGGGTGCAGTGTCACAGGACCTGAACACACTCCTCGAAGTGTTTTTTGAGTTTTGTCCTGATAGGAATAAGAAAACCTGGGTATTTCTTGATGAGATACAGGTGATTCCTGATTGGGAACGATTTGTAAGGACACTTGTTGATATGGAAAATGTCAATGTGTTTGTCACTGGTTCATCATCCAAGCTTATGAGTAAAGAAATTGCCACAAGCATGAGGGGAAGAAGCCTGACATACAATGTATATCCCTTCTCTTTCGCCGAAGTCCTGAAAGCAGGCAAACTTGAGTATGAAGAATATCTTTCATCAGCACAAATGGGGGAAATTATCCAAAAACTAAAAGATTATGTCAGATACGGCGGGTTTCCTGAAACAGTGCGTTACAGGGAAGAGTGGGACCGGATATTGAGTGAGATAGTAGATGTGACAATATTCAGGGACATTGTGGAAAGGTATGATGTGAAAAACATAAAGATGCTGAAACTCTTCCTTAATGCTATATTCAATTCAAAGGAATTTTCAATCCATAAGTTTTATAATTTCCTTAAATCGCAAGGCCATAAGGTAAGCAAGAATACGCTGTATACATATTTCGGTTATTTTGAAGATTCATTTATTGTTTTTCCACTCAAGAGGTTCTCTTATTCTTACAAAAATATAGAATCAAGTATATCAAAGATGTATCTTGTCGATAATGGACTACTGTCCCTGCAAGGTATACGCGACTATGGGAGGCTTATTGAAAACATTGTTTTTATTGAACTAAAAAGAAGAAGCAAAGGAGATCTGTTTTACTATAAGTCTACATCTGGCAGGGAAATTGATTTTATCATTAAGGAGGGGAAAAAGGTCTCTGAACTTATACAGGTATGTTACACACTTGATGATTTTGTAACAAAAGAGCGTGAAGTAAAAGCTCTCCTGCAAGGTTCAGAGGAACTTCGATGCGATAATCTGCTGATCATTACATGGGATTATGAGGCGGTTGAAATTATTTCCGGGAAGAATGTTAGATATGTTTCCCTGTGTAAGTGGCTTCTTGATTAGTGTTTTGTTCTTGCACAAACCATAATAGCGTCGTCCGGGGTCTTTGACTGCAGGATGGCTATTATATTGAAATAAACCATTCTATCATCTCTATTTAAATAAAGATAAGACAAATTAGTAATTAGTAAATCAATGAAAATTATCGAGGTATTTAGATGCCAAGAATAACTGCATATATTGAAAAAGATATAGAATCAGGCTTGTATGTGGCTATAGTTCCTGGAATTCCTGGTGCACATACACAAGCGGAGACTCTTGATGAGTTGCAAAATAATTTAAAGGAAGTACTTGAATTGTGCTTGGAAGAAATGGAACCAGATGCAAAACAAGAACTGCCGGAATTTGTGGGAATCCAGCAGGTAGAGGTGACTTGTTGACCAAACTTCAAGTTATTGATGCCAGGAAAATGGAGAAGTTATTGTATAAGTTAGGTTTTGAAAGAGTTCGTCAAAAGGGAATTCATGTATTTTATAGACATCCGGATGGGAGAACCACAACAATTCCTCATCATAGTAGAAGTGATTTGGCGAAACCATTAATCAAAGAAATTCTAAGAGAAATTGAAGTAAGTACTGCAGAATATGATGAATATTTGAAAAAAATATGATTTTTTATTGGGTTTCTTTATATATAAAGACAAATAACCAGAACAATACTCCTAAAAAAGAAAGACGCTGAGGGAGAGATTCGAACTCCCGTGGCGCAGTGCACCACCGGTTTTCAAGACCGGCGCCGTGGTCCGCTTGGCTACCTCAGCAACGTGGTTTCAGGTTGGATCAAAATATAATTGAAGGAGAGGGATTACTCCTCTCCAGGTCCTTCTAATTCTTCTGAGTCTTCCGGTTCATCTGATTCGGATTCATCAGACTCTTCAGCTTCTGATTGCTCCTGTTCTTCAGAATCAGGCTTTAACAGTTCTTCTGTATAAGTTTCAACATATAACACTTCTGTTAGTTCAGTATATTTCAACATGTCCAGTGCCAGTTGTGCTTTAGTATTCAACCAATGCTGTGAATAATTAAATTCCAGGGGCACATTGACCCTGGCAACAGTACCATCGATCTCGATGTCCATTTCCTGGGCCATATAAAGTGCACTAAGACCAACTGCTTTTTCCTTCAGTTCCTCAAGCATGGCTTCGATCTTATAATCATATGTTATCATTTGGCCTGCCATAGGGCTGTTGAAATCCAATCTGGCATGGCGTCCCATGACCTTGAGTACTTTAGCCTGTTTACCTTCGAATTGAACCATCATCCCTACCTGTGGTTTTTGTTCAAGACGTCTGAGAGGTAAATCCCTTATCAGCTTGGAAAGGTGTACACCAAAAGCTTTTTCAGGTGGAATTGTGACAGTCCCTTTATAGCCTACTTCATGCTCTTTTATGTCTTCCTCAAGACCTACGATCATCTGGTTCACACCAATAATGATCACATCACCACCATACCTGCCATTGGGATTATATACATTATGGACCTTTGCCACCTCTTCATTTGTAGTATCGAAGATAGTACCGTCCTCAAGTTTACCTGTGTATGATATTTTAATAAAATCTCCTTCATTGATCGTCATGATAATTACACCGGGGTCTAAGATAACGGGATTGGTAAAAAACATTTCCATGCCGTATCATAAAAGTTTACAACAATTGACGACATGTATGACCGATAGAAAAGTCTTAAATCAATTCATTCCAATCAATCTTTCAACGGGGATAGCTATGGATGAAATAACAGAAATATATGAGAAAGTAAAAGACCGCATGAGCATGGAAGATTTCCTTGCCCGGATGGAAGAAAAAAAACAACTCCTTGGCGGACTTCCGGATGATAAAACTCTTGCAACCCTTGTGATCTACGATATGGGCGAGTACGATGATAAGGTAAAGATAGGACAGGTAACAATTGATAATTCTAATGTTACAATAGTGGGCAAGATCACGGTATGTTCAGATGCCAGGGAATTCAATCGTGAGGACGGTTCCACAGGCAGTGTTGCCAACCTGACAGTTGCGGATGAAACTGGTTCTATCAGGGTCGTGCTATGGGAAAGTGTTGCAGACCTGGTACAGGTAGGAGAGATCGTATTTGGGGATTCAGTCCAGGTTTCCGGTTTTGTCAAGGAGGGGCGTAATGGTCTTGAGGTCAGTGTTGGCAGGGGCGGCAGTGTGGATAAAGTGGCCATGAGTGAAGAGATCAGGGTAAGGACAGAACCCTACCGTATCGAGGAGATAAAATCAGGTATGAGCGATATACACCTGGTAGGAAAGATACTGGACATGGCAGATACCAGGACATTCCAGCGAAAGGATAATTCTACTGGCAAGGTCAGGAACCTGACACTGGGCGACTCCACAGGTAAGATCCGCCTCACGTTATGGGATGAAAATGTGGAACATACCGATCAGTTGAACCTGGGTGACACCATAGAAATAACCGGGGGTTATTCGAAAGAGAATTCCTTCAACAACCAGGTGGAGATCAACCTGGGGAATAACAGTTCAATAAAAAAGACCAGTAAGCAGGTGGAGTTCAGTGAGAAGATCACCCTCATTGGTGATATCGAGATCAATGAGTCATACAGCATTATAGGATATGTTACAGGGCTTGATGAACTGAGGGAATTTAAGCGCAAGGACGGCTCAAGTGGCAGGGTAGTGAACATCCACTTATCAGATGACTCTGGCAGGATAAAGACTGCACTTTGGGATAAGCAGACCGAGATCATACATGATATAGACATCGGGACTAAATTGCAGGTGACCGACTGCTATGCTAAGTCAGGATGGAATGACGAAGTGGAATTGAGTGTGGGCGAGAGAAGTACAATTACAATACTTGAAAAATAAAAGATTTATCGGGACCTGACCTTTGCCTTTTTGGCTTTTTTCAGCTTTTTTTTGTCCATCTTGGTCCTGAACTCACTTACTTCTTCTGCAGTCTCTTTCTTTTCCCTATAAAACATAAGACCCGCAATTAAGCCAAAAACCACAATAAAAAGAACACCATAGAACTGGAACTCGGTCAGCGGACTGAAATCCGTGTGCTTGAACATGAACTTATCAAGTATCCAGATAATAGCAGTGGATATTATTGCCAGGATCAGTGAGTATAGCAGTGCAAGTAAGTCCTGTTGTGAAGCCCATTTTTCGATTTCTGCATTCATTTTGTTTTATCTCCTCATCCTTTCATTGAAGGCTTTTAGGTAAAAAAACTTTTGTATTTATTTAGCATGAAAGTACCCTTGGGTTCTTTCATTTTTTGAGCATGTCATTCGAAGAATTTCATGTACGTTTTCTATGACTTGTTATACCTTTCTCGTAGTATATGATCTATAAGATTATCTAGTCAAGTTAATCCGACCGAACAGAGAATTTAATTGTAAGTTCTATTCTTTGTCCCTTTCAATTATGAATGCACCCACATAGTCGCATTCCTTGCACTGGTACTGGACACCGGTCTTAAGACCCATGTAATACGTGACGTTTGTCGAATTGCACTGGGGGCAGACAAGGACAGAATTAGTCCTCTTCCGGGCTTCCTCCTCGATCTTCCTGTCAAGTTCATTGAAATCCTCAGCATCTTCCTGTACGATCATAATGCTACTTTTTTACTGTGAAGGTAAATGTTATACCTTTGCCTTCCTTGCTTTCTACCTGGATCGAACCTCCATGCCCTTCAACAATCCCTTTTGCGATGGCAATACCCAGGCCTGTCCCGTTGGTATCATTGTATATATCATTACCCACGCGATAGAATTTTTCAAATATTTTTTCAATATCATCAGTTCCCAATCCAATTCCATTATCTTTTACAGTGGCCTGTATATACTGGTCAAGTTCCACGATGTCAATATCGATCCTGCCCCCCCAGGGAGTGAATTTAAGGGAATTATTCAACAGGTTTACAAATACGGATACAAGGGCATCCTTATTTCCAGTAATGCCGGGCATGTGTTCGGGAACGGATGTGTAAATACCTATTCCCAGGTCATAGGCGGTTTTCTCAACAGTCTCGATAGATGTACTGATAACTTCGTGTAGATCTACCTCTTCTTTCTTGAAGTTCATCATACCTGATTCGATCTGGGAAAGATCCAGTAGGTCATTGACCATACGTGTCTGGCGGTCAACATTTCGCATTATCCTTTCGATCAATTCATCTTTATCGATCAATTCGCTCCCGTCAGCATCTTTCAACAGTTCGGTTGAAGTCTTTATGGCAGCAAGGGGCATTTTGAGTTCATGCGAAACCATGGAAACAAAGTCGGATTTCAGTCCATCCAGTTCCTCTAGCTTCTGGTTTGCCTTTTCCAGGAATTCATTGGACTGCTTGAGTTCATAGGTTTTATTGTGAACTTCAACTTTCAGGGATCTGTTCCAGCTTGTAAGCAGCAGGATAAGGGAGAATCCACCAAGTAAGGTGATGCTGGCAGAGAATAATACGAGGACTGTATGCTTCACTAATGCCGGGTTTACAATTTTTTCAAATTCCTCTGAAGGGCTTACAATCGCCACTGACCATAACCGCCGCCGCCACTCTATAGGGGAGAATGCTATCATCTTGTTTTCTGATGTATTGTTTTTTCCATTTAGAGTCAATTCTGCAGTTCCTTCTGCCCCGTTCAACTGTTCTTCCATGATGTGCATCCATTCCGGATTTGATTCATTAAGTATATCAAAATAATTATCTCCTGCATTATATTGCCCGGACCCATCATACAATACCTGTGTGTTCCTGTCAACAAGATATACATAACCGGAAGAATCGTAAGGTTCGAGATATTTTTCTGCAAGAGTGGAGATTCGTATTATCCCAAGTATGGTTCCTTTATGCTCCTCTCCATCAAAGATCGGGACCCAGATAAACGAACCAAGACCCCCTTCAAAAAGACCAACCGGATTCGTACAATATGTATCCCTGGTGTCCCTGGCATGTTCAATAGGATATTCCCTGTTATTTTCATACAGGTTATATCCAATAGGAACATTCTCTTCTGGATAACCTGCAACAACCACACCACTGGCATTGATGTACTCCAGGGCATGATAACCTGTGCTACCTTCGTAGATATCTATAAATAATGCCTGGAATCCCTCCGGAGAATCATTTGCATGGTTTTTGGCTATTGATTCTGTCAATTCAACTTTTTCATTCAGGAATTCCACTACACCAGTTGAAAACTGCTTGGCAAGGAGCAATTGTTGTTTACTGAATTCCTGCTTTACAACTTTATCTACATCATTGTGGGTTTTTATTCCCGTAAAGACAATTAAAAGTAAAAAAAGGATACTAATAACTACGATTGCGAAAATTACTTTTTTTTCATGTTTTTCCATTAGTGAGAATTTTTCTTCTTTTTTAATACTATACCACCATAATTTAGATAGATCCAATAATGTGTGAATTGCTCAATTTCTATAACGTATAGGAAATTATATACTTTCCTGTAGGCTTAGAAAATGCGAACGAAGTGAGCATTTTCTTTATATTGTATTGAATCATCAAAGTTTTGAAAAAGTACGGCTAAAAGTACAACTGCTTTTCACCTTCATAGTTGATTGTGATCAGTATGTTTCCAGATTAAAAATTACTATTTATCGCTTTCGGTGTGCCAGTATTTCTTCAGACATCTGCTTTTTAAGACGCATAAAGTCAATATCAGAAAGACCCACCACTTCCAGCACGCCGTCCCTTAAGAAACATGGTTTGGTGATCTTGCAGCACCATGCCATGCTGCCGAAACAGGTACTATCCCCATATTCCAGGAGTGTGCCTTCCACGATTTGCAGTTTCAGCTTTGTAAACTCCTCGGCTGACATACCGATCTGGTTAAGGGCATTGTGAACTGCACAGGGTTTTACTGGCAGGCAGCAAAAAGCCAGTGCCCGCAGGTCCCCACCGCCGCATATGTGCTTTGGCGAATTATACCAGCCTGTAGTTATCTGGTATGAGGTGATCTGGTCCACAAGGAACCGCAGGGTGTTGGGTTCTTTTAATACTGCCCTGGCAGCAGAGACCATATCAGCACCCCTGGAGAACATGGACTTGGCTCCAGAATAATCAACGATCGAATTGTTACCAATAATAAACAGGGATGTAATGTTGCGTATCCTTTTTATGAGATTGACGTCAGCCCCATGTCTGCCCACGGCATCGATATGGATGATATGGGCACCCGCCTTTTCAATCATATAGGCAGTCATCAAGTCGTCAACCACATTGGCCCTGATCTTGACAGACACTACAACTCCTGTACCCTTGACCGCCTCAATGATCTCGCGCAAGGTATCAGGATGCTCAAGCAGGGATTGACCTGCGCCCAGTTCCATGATCTCGGGCTGGCGGCAGTGTGCATTTATTTCAATACCTGCTCCGTATTTTTTAGCGATACGGGCAGCCTCAACATATGCATCGATATCTGCCGCCCTGACATTAACAAGGACAGCACAATCATCAGAGTTACCAGTAATTGTTTCCAGCTCAGATGTCAGGAATTCCATTGGTGAATCTGTTACGAACTCACTGCGCCCGCGCTGGGCAATTCTTTTTGCAGCATCGTTTGTACTATCATCCAGGTTATAACCACCCAGTACCACCAGTCCTGCATGGTCAGTGAACTGTTGTGCAAAATTGCTGTTGGTAATACCTGCCATAGGGGCAAGAGCAATAGGGTTTTTTGGAGTAAGATATCCGATCTTCAGATCGAATGGTTCAATCAGTTCTGTGTTCAATTATGATTCCTCACAGGCAATGTGAATGGTAATTCGAATTTTTTCAGGAATCTTCCAGATTGTTTAAACTATAAAAGTCTTACTGGAATCGAACAGCAAATTGAAAATATAAGTGATTATTTGTTAATTATTGCAGGAGTGACGTCTTTTCCATTCTTATATCAATATGGCAACAAAGAACATACCTACAACAATTATTGTCATGAACAACCCGATGTATACAATCGGACTCCATGCCAGCACCTTGCGCCCGTCCAGTACGCTGATCGGCAGCATATTGAATCCTGCCAGCAACAGGTTGATGATCACACCCAGGCGACCTATATCGTTTAAAAACCCGGTACCATTTAACAGCGGCATGAAAGCAAAAGCCAAAAACAGGTTCATCACAGGACCGGAGGCAGCGATCTTACCGTATTGTTTTTTGGTAATATGAGGTCCGAATATCTGCACGGCCCCGGGTGCTGCAAACAGTATACCGATCTGCCATGCCATGTAAATGGCCAGCAGCAGCATCCCGAAACTCATCCTGAACTCGGCCCATGCACCGTACTGCTGGGCAACGAACTTGTGCCCCATTTCATGGAATATAAAGGATATACCCACTGTGATCAGGGAGATTATGAACAGGTCAGTGATAAACGGCCCGAATATCTCAGAGCTCGTGGGCCTCCTACCACCCAGGTCCGACCATGCGAGCATAATGGCGAATGCATAGGATATTGCCACCCAGGAAATGAACAGATGTTTCAATTCAGTACTGCTTGTATTGAATATGGCCATTTTTTTCGAGCGCACAGTCTGGAAATGTACTTCTTCAAGACCGCTCACCTGGGACTGTTCAATTTCAGGCATAGAAAGAACCTATGAGGATACTATGATTTAATATTATTCAACGTAATAGGAAAGTATATACTTTCCTGTAGGCTTAGAAAATGCGAACGAAGTGAGCATTTTCTTGACTTTCTATCTTCGTTTGTATTTTCATTTGTGTCTTCAATTATGTCTTCATTTACACAATCCTAAAGAAAATCCATTAGCCTCTTCTGGTTCATCTTCCTGTCCAGCAGTTTTGATTCGGGTCGCCACATCTCGCTAACGGTATTAATCCGCAAAGACATATCATCCAGTGCATCGTTAACTGAATCAAATCTCACCGGGACCGATGACACTGCTTCCCGGGCAGCTTCCCTGACCACCCATACCCCCAGGGGTGCCCAGTAATCGGGCGTAATTTCCCTGATCGCGAACACATTGGCACTGCGGCGCATCCGGGTCAGGTGCTCCAGCACAGGCAGGCGAGCTGCATAATACCCGCCGCCCAGGTTCGAGTATCCTTTCTTGCCACTATAGTCCTCCCAATCCGATTCTACCGAAGTTGCCCCGGTTGACCATACAGCCTTTGGCATCCATATCTCTATTAATTCGTACGCAAAGGCACCTGGAAATACCAGTATCTCGAAGTGGTTACCGTGCAATCCTCCGCTGTACAGCAGGATATCATTCACCTCAGGGAAATATCGGATCTCATCGATCAACATCTTCCCGACCATATCATCTGTGGCGGTGATGGACCAGCGGGTGGGCACGATCTTGCGCTGTTTTCCCAGCAGTCCGATAGAAAGTAACCTGTTAATGTGATCCACAGTGATATCTGCGTTATAGAGTTCCTCTATTTCATCAACAGCCCTGGCATCGGTATCACTTACTGCTTTATCCACCTGCCTGGGGACTACCGGGTTCTGTGCAATATCCAGCTTTGTAACCTCTCCGGCCGGGCCCATGGGCGAGAGTACACCATCGAAACGCAGTCCCACGCGGGGCACCTTGCTGAACCATACCTCTGTATCTACAGGTTTTTCAGATAATGCCAGTTCCTGGGTCTTTTGTAGCATGGTATCAGGATTTGAAGCATCCTTGATATTGAACTTCATATTTGACCTGACCAGGCTGGACCTGAGTCCCACAATATCCCTGATACCCAAGTTGTTCCATGAGCCCGGACTGTCATAGATAGCAGCATCACTGCCCGTGACCTCAGGCGGTATCAGTGGTCCTGCAGATACCTGTGGATACCCGTACCGTCCCACAAAGACCGAGGGCGGAGATGCACCGAAAATGTTATCAGAAAGTTTGGCAGTTGTGCCAAGTGACTTGAACCTCTCAAGTATGGGGCAGGCAGGACGGCCGCACAGCCCCTTCCCCTTACAGGATACACATAGCGAAGGCATGTTCAGGTATATTGGGGGGCGGCTACATTAAAGGATGTGACTGTAAAGGATATGGTTGTAAAGGATATGATTGGTCCGTAGTAACAAATTTCTTATTGGAATCAGAATCCGTATTTTCCAACCAGGGGTACAAACACGACCCCACCCTTTGCTTCCTTTTTTACGCCGTTCGACTTCGTGATCAGGTAAAGTTCCTGCATGTAACGGCCCACAGGTATCACCATTTTTCCACCTGCTGCCAGTTGTTCGACCAGGACCTCAGGCACTTCAGGCGCAGAACACGCAACAGATATCCTGTCAAAAGGAGCAAGTGCAGGCAATCCCTGGCTGCCGTCCTCGATTATGACAGTTACATCTTCATATCCCGTTTTGGCTAGGTTTTTTCCTGCAAACGCGGCGAGTGATGGGATACGTTCAATTGTATATACATGTCCGCCAGGGCGGACCAGTTCGGCCATGACAGCAGCATGATATCCGCAACCTCCCCCCACTTCCAGCACTTTCTGCCCGGGCTCAAGCTCCAGCAGGTTACACATTATGGCCACCATATGTGGTGCGGATATGGTCTGTCCCTCCCCGATCGAAAGCGGATTGTCTGCATATGCGAACCTCTGCTCACTTTCATTCATGAAACTATGCCTGGGCACACGTACCATTGCATCAAGAACCCTGTCCCGGATTTCCGGATATCTTGATCTTAATCCATTTATTAGTTGCCTTCTTTCCTTTTCAAGGTCCATGTTGAAGGCCCCCGTGGTTTGATCACAGGTCCGCCTGAGTATGATTTTCCCGGTCTTTTTTTCCCGGTCTTTTTGTAATCCCTTAACCATTCCATCCGTTCCGAGGAGTCGGCAAAGATACGTTTGATGTATTTTGCCATGATGCACTCCCCGTTCCTTTTAAGGAATTTCCCATCACGCACCTTTATCTTTTTTATTACGAAACTGTTAGACCCTGACGACAACATTTCCCCGACTGTGAACTCCCGTTCACCAGGCACTTCCATTTCAATGGATTCTGTCTGCCAGCCTCGTGTGATGGATATCTTGGTCGTGACTGTATCCGTATATCTGGTCCATATTGTATCGATCTCATCGGCCCTGGCACTATTTACCCGTTTGTCGCCTGATTCGATTGATGTGACAAGCACAAAACTGGCATCGCCTTCGGGTCCGCTTTCCACTATGAACTCATCATCCACGGATATGATCTCATCATTATCCTGGACAATTGTGCTTTTGGTGGAGTTATCGCCTGCACTGATAACAACCCTGATATTTGTTTTCTTCTTTTTTTCAGAGTAATAAGGATGGATTGCATCACACAGTGTGCATTTTATCAATATGTCTGGTTTTTCTTTCAGTATATCGTGGGGCACAGGTTCATGTGGTGAACAATTGGGACACTGTGCCTGAATAATCTCATGTACCATTCTACTTTCATTCCTCGCATTCTAATAGTACCGAATGATAGTAAACACTTCGATGCCAGCATGAAAGGTGGATCAAGTTAATCTTTATATCTGTAAACGAAAGGAAACGGTGGGATGGTTTTGGAAATATTAAACAGGATCTGGGATTAAGAGACTTTTTGACAAGGGGATTGAGCAATGTGGAAATTGGATGTGGGACAGCCTCTATACCGCCAATATTCATCCTGTTTTGGAAACTCTTAAGTCAATTCCAAATTAACTATATGACCAGATGAAATTCCAGATCCTGGATGCAGACTATACCTATGATGATCTGGGCAACCCGGTCATACGCCTGTACGGTAAGAACGAAGCCGGGCAGAGTATTTGCTGTTTTGTACCAGGCTTTAAACCGTATTTCTTTTTAAAACCTGATAACCCTGGAAAGGCAAGCGAACTGGCAGAAAATATCAAAGCAACGTTCACAGAACACGTAACCGACGTACAGCTAACAGAACGCTACGAACCCGTAGGATATTTTGAAAAACCTACCACCATGCTGAAACTCATCCTCAAGGATCCAAAAGGCGTACCTGCCATAAGGGATGACATCCTGGATATCAGGGGCGTCTCTGGGATATATGAAACCGATATACTGTTCAGGAACCGGTTCATGATCGATTCGGGTATTGGCGGCATGTCCTGGGTCGAGACCGATTCGGAACCGCTGGAAGAGGATAAGTTCAATGGTATCAACCTGTTCGAGGTGGAATCACAGGTTAAGATCGTGGCAGATACTGTTATACCTGTGGATATTATCCCAAATTCCCAGTTGAGATACATGGCATTCGATATCGAATGCCTGCCAATCGACGGCGGCATGCCTGTGCCTGAAAAAGCCCCTATCATCATGATAAGCTGCACATTCGAGCCAGAATTCAATGGCAGCAGTACTACTGTTCTGTTGTCAAAAAAAGCGGAGGGGCTGGACAGTGACACTGAAAGCTTCCCTGATGAAGTGGAAATGCTTGAGCGCTTCTTTAAGATTGTCAGGGAATATGACCCTGACATGTTTGTTGGATACAATTCCAACGGGTTCGATATTCCATATATCGTAGACAGAGTAAAGACCCTGGAGGCTGGGCGCAAGATCAAGATAAAATCGGCAATGGGCCGTGACGGCAGGTCAGTGTTCTACCGCAAGATCGGATATGTGACAAAAATCTATATGGCTGGTCGTGTTGCTGTGGACGTACTACCCATCCTCAGGCGGGATTTCAGCCTGAAACAATATACGCTGAAGAATACTGCCAGGGAACTGCTGGATAAGGAGAAGCTGGATGTCAGTCCGGCAGATATGGAAGAATACTGGAACGATACAGGTGAGAAGTTCAGGAAATTTATAGATTATGCCAGGCGGGATGCTGAACTGGCAATGGACCTTTTGCAGCAGTTAAGCCTGCTGGACAGGTTCATGGCATTATCCAGGGTCAGTGGCACCCTGATCCAGGACATACTGGACGGCGGGCAGACAAATATGGTAGAGAACATCCTGCTCAGGGAGTACCGTTCCCACAACAGGGTCATGGCGCCCAGGCCAGATAGCGACCTGGCCCACCAGCGCCGGGTGAAAAGTGAAGAACTCAAAGGCGGCGAGGTGCTGGATCCAAAAAAGGGCCTGATGGAGGATGTGGTCATACTGGACTATAAGTCGCTCTATCCCACCATCATGATGGCGCACAACCTGTGCTATACCACTGAGATCGTGGGTGATGTGCCTGATGGCGATGTGGTGGTAACCCCTTCGGGCGGCAAGTATGTATCATCAGATGTTCAGCGCGGCATTGTGCCCGCTATACTTGAGGAGTTGCTGAACCAGCGCATCGAGACCAAGCTGAGGATGAAAGATGCTTCAGGCGATGAAGCCCGGGTACTGGATGCCACACAACATGCCCTGAAGATATTGCTGAACAGTTATTACGGTTATTCAGGTTACACGAGGGCAAAACTGTACAGTCTCACGCTGGCCAATTCAGTGACCAGTTTTGGCAGGGAGAACATCCTGAACACCAAGCAAGTTGTGGAAGGGCAGATCGGCAGTATATACATTATTAACCACCAGGCGTATCGGGATACGGAACTGGCAGAGAAAGGACTGGACAGGGATACGGCACGGAAGGTCGACCTGTCAGTGGTGTACGGGGATACTGACAGTGTGTTCGTAAAGTTGTCACCTGAAGGTATATCACTGGATGATGCAGGTGCAGTGGGGCGCAAGATCTCAGGTATCGTATCTGCTACACTGCCTGACCCGATGGAGCTGGAGTTCGAGAGTTTTTCCAGGCGTTCCATTTTCATTGCAAAGAAGCGATATGCGGTCTGGGTATTTGAACCGGGCGTCGATGGATGGTCTGACAGTATCAAGGTGAAGGGTATGGAAACAGTCAGGCGCGACTGGTGTGAGCTTACAAGCAAGACCCTGAACCATGTACTGGAACTGGTGTTAAAGGAAGGCAGGGTCGAAGAGGCTGTTACATATGTCAGGCAGGTCATCAATAGTGTGAGGAATATTGATATTGCATCCGAGCCTTCGGCTATAAATGACCTGGTGCTGACAAGGAAATATACTAAAAAGACTGAAAGTTACCGCAACAAACAGCCCCATGTGACTGTTGTGGAGAAAATGAGGGGGCGCTCAGGTTTTGTGCCATCGGTTGGGGACAGGATACCTTTTGTGATAACAGCTGGCAACGGCCTGTTTGTTGAAAGGGCAGAGGACCCTGAATTTGTGAAGGAGAATAATATTGCCCTTGATGTTGATTATTATATCAAAAAACAGATACTTCCGCCTGTGGAACGTATCCTGAGGGAACTGGGTGTGGATGCATCTGTCCTGGATTATGATGAGAAGCAAAAAGGACTTGCGGATTTCGGGGGCGGCCTGGAAACGGGGCATACTGGCAACCAGGCAAAAAAAAGTAAGACTAAGGTAAAGAAAAACCAGGCCCGGTTATTTGATTTTTTAAAAAAAAATGGAGCACAATATGAAAGTATACCAGATCAACAGTTCACCTTATGATGCCAATGCCTTTTTGGTCGTTACAAAAAAACCTGTACTGGTCGATGTGGGAATGAATGCATCATATATCCTGGACAGGATTACGGAAATAATGGAGCCTGACGAGGTTGAGAACATCATACTTACCCACGGGCATTATGACCACTGGGGTGCAGTGGAGGAAGTAAGGAAGAGGACTGGGGCAAGTGTGGCACTGCATGAGGATGATATTTATCTACTGGATGATGATGTGTCGAACGTGTCTGCAATGTTCGGGGCTCATGGGGCAGGTTTTACACCGGACCGCCTGCTGTGTGGCGGAGAATTGATAGAACTGGGGGACGGCAGCAGCCTGGAAGTGATCCATACTCCCGGCCACACACCAGGTAGCATCAGCCTGTACCATGCCAGATCAAAGATACTGTTCACAGGGGATACTGTATTCCCTGGCGGCAGTTTCGGGCGCACTGACCTGACCGGCGGCAGCCAGGAGCAGCTTGTGGAATCGCTGAAGCTTCTTTTGGGGCTGGATGTTAAGGTTATGTATCCCGGGCATGGGGATGTGACTGATAATGATGTTGCCGGCCAGATAAGTATGTCAATGCGTCTTGCACAGACGTACTTGTGAGATCCCAAAATAGTTATCTTATTTGGCAGTTTATTGAACGTATATGGAATACGATATAGTACATACGTGGTGGGAGCACAGGATATGCAGGATCAGTATCCCATCATGGGCAGGGAGAATATATTTCCAAACGGGTGCGCAGTATAGGGGAGTTGATGGACTGTTCCAGGGAGGCTTTTAGCAATGAATGAACTGGATGATGATTTAACAGAGTTTGACATTGAGGAGCTCATACCCCAGAAAGAGCGTGACCATATGCTGCATGGACTTCACAGGTATCTGACATGGGTGGGGGAGGTTGTGCCGGAAGAAATTACTGTTGATGGTCGTGAAATAAAGCTGCGTAATCTGGTATGGAAATTAACCAAAAAAAGAAGATTGACAGAGAAGGAAAAAAAGTGTGTGAGTGGTTTGATCCTCCACCTGGACCAGAAGGAAAAGTTTGATGAGGAGCGCCTTGAGAAGGCAAAACTTACCAGGGACCAGGCTGAACAGCTCTATGATGAGGCGGCCGGATTGGTAAGGGCTATTATGGATCTGCGGGATCTGGAGGAGGGTAAGATTAAGATGGCTGATTTTGATGAGATTGCACTCAGGGACAAGCTGGAAGATGCCAGGCGCTGGGTGAAGTATGTGAAGCACATGAAGGAATAAATTTGATATGATGGATGGAGGCGGTGGTGGGTGAGTTGGTAGCGCAAAAATAGTATTCAAAAGTTATTTTCTCAATAGACTGCTTTATCTAATGTAAATGAAATAATCTATTTAGTGATTGAAAATGGTTATTGACACACAGGAAGCATATAATCTTATGGAATTCCTGAAGAAACTAAAACCAGAAGCAGGTGTGCATGTAGCTGAGCAAATGGTTGGAAAATTCAAAGGAATTATTCCTGAATGCACAAGTAGCGTAGATTTTTTGAAGAAGGTTCGTGAAAGCCAATATGACTAAAATATACATTGACACTAATATTTTTTTAATGTCTGGAATACCAGATGGAATATGAATTGGACCCATATGATTCGATAGCTTTTGCGATTGTAGAAACTGCTGGATGTGAGATTTTCGTTACCAGAAATAAAAAAAACATAAAGAATATAAAAACGAAAATGTATGGCGCGAAGCCAGAAGAATTATTAGATTGAATTAAACCTCAGACAAATCATTATTTCAGTCCGGCACCGTCGTCAGGGTAGACCAGCTCCATAGTACTCTGCGACGAGATTGAAGCGAAACTCAAGCAATCACTGACCAGCGGCGGGATATTGATGGAGGCGGTGATGGGTGAACTGGTGGGTGCGTAGTGCTTTGAAAGCCCGTTTCACGTTATTGAGATAATTACAGCTAAATAGAAATGGCTGCGTTAGATAAAAATATAGGAAGTTATTTTATAGTTCAAATATATTCCATTCGTCTAGATGCATAAACAAAAGTTGCTTGAGGATTTAAAAAATAATCCTAAAAATATTCGATTTGAGAAACTATGCAGGATTGCCGAAGCTTTCGGTTTTCAATTCAAAGGTGGAAAAGGAAGCCATAGAATTTATTTACGAAAGGACATAAATGAAATGCTGAATTTCCAGAATGTATCCGGTAAAGCAAAGCCTTATCAGGTCAGACAATTAATCAAGATTATAGATAAATATAATCTTACTGAAGAAGATGGCAGCGATGTATAAGTACGCAATAGAGATTTTTTATAGCGAGGAAGATGAGGGTTATATAGCCACCGTCCCTGAATTACCAGGATGTTCTGCTTTCGGGAATACCGAAGAAGAATCATTAGAAGAAGTTAAAATTGCAATGGAACTCTGGCTTAAAGTAGCTCAAAAAGAAGGTACAAAAATACCACAACCTCATGGAAAAGAACTCCTCAAAGAACTCTTTGAAAAACAACATTTACAGACTACTTATGGAGAACTGGCGTAGAATTCATCAATTATTTTTATCATGGGTTCAGCAAAAGAACAGATGATGATATTGAACAAGGACTTGCTGTGTCGGTGTCAATCTGACATTAATGTAAGTATACCCTTGATCTCTTGTCAATACCAATTAGATAGCCACTTAAGTCAACTTAAATATAAAATCCTATAATCTCCAACCCCCACCCTATACAGTTTTTCGCTATAATCCTCGATAATTTTTAAATCGTTTGATATCGGGTCGTATTTACTAAAATCCCAAAACCAATAACTTAAAACCTAAATCCCGGCCGACTTTGCAATATCCTCGGCCACATCGGTCCGCTCCCAGGTAAAGTCCGGGTCGTTCCTGCCGAAATGCCCGTAGGCCGCAGTCTTCCTGAAGATTGGACGCCTCAGGTCAAGGGTTTCGATAATGCTCTTAGGGGTCAGGTCGAAATGCTTGCGCACCAGCCCCACAATATCTCTATCCTTCATCTTACCTGTCCCAAAAGTATTGACCATAACAGCAGTAGGCTCAGGCACACCAATGGCATAGGCAAGAGATACTGCACACCGATCTGCCACACTGGATGCGACCACATTCTTGGCAACATACCTGGCAGCATAGGCAGCACTGCGGTCCACCTTAGTAGAATCCTTGCCTGAGAAAGCTCCGCCGCCGTGGGGCACCAGTCCGCCGTAAGTATCCACTACGATCTTCCTACCTGTCATGCCGGTATCGCTCTGGGGTCCGCCTACCACGAACTTGCCAGTCGGGTTCACATAATATTTAGTATCCTTATCCAGCAGTTCAGGGTCAATGACATCCTTGATCACCTTATCAATGATCTCGTCAATTGCATCCTGGGTGATGCGCTCACCCGTGCTGTCAAGTATCTCCTCGGTATGCTGGGAGCTGACAATAACCGAGTCCACCCGCTGGGGTACACCCATCTTATACTCTACTGTAGCCTGGGACTTGCCGTCCGGGCCAAGGTAGGAAAGTGTCTTGTTCTTCCTGTGCTCGGCCAGCTTTTGGCACATCCGGTGGCACTGCATGATGGGCAGGGGCATCAGTTCCTCTGTCTCCCTGCAGGCATACCCTATCATCATACCCTGGTCACCGGCACCACCCACATCCACACCCTGTGCAATATCAGGTGACTGCTTGCCAATGGCATTCAGCACTCCGCATGTCTTATAATTAAAACCATATATCTCGCTGGTATAACCGATTTCCTTCAGGATACCGCGGGCTATTGACGGTACGTCAACATGAGCCGAGGTTGTGATCTCGCCGCCCACTATCACAAAACCAACACTGATAAATGCCTCACATGCCACCCTAGCTGTAGGGTCCTGTCTCACGATCTCATCCAGCACGCCGTCTGATATCTGGTCACATACTTTGTCCGGATGCCCTTCCGTAACTGACTCTGAGGTCAATAAACTGTATTCCATATTTGAGATCATTATTTCACCTATTTTTGTAACTGAATTTCCTTTAGTATTTATAACAATATCTGAATAAATCGCAAGTCTTTTAAATATTTTCTGGTCTTTTTAACTATAACGAACCGCAGATGAACACAGATTTTGCATGCAGTATCAGTGTTTATCTGTGTTCATCCACGGTTGAGAGAACTGATAATTAAGTGTAACAAGAAAACCTACATAAAATTCTTCGAATAACATGCACAAAAAGATGAAAGAACCCAAGGGTACTTTCATGCTAAATAATAAAAAGTCTCTAAATCGCAGTATTATGGCTGACTATGCTCTACAATTGGCTTATCGTACTCTACAGGAGCATTGTATAGTTTCCATTTATTCCACCCCAATTACTCAACCATATTACTAAAAACATCCCTGATGTCACCCCAATTTCACCCTGGTGCCAGGCAGATCAAACAGTGGGTGCAGGAATCCCGGTAATGATTGCGATAGACACATATTTATGAATACATCGGATTGTCGCTTGCACGCAGTGCCCTCATAATTTCTTCCACAAAATGCTCAGGTGGCTGGGCACCCACGAAATCCACTATTTCATTGATAACTATCTTGGGCACGCTCATGGCCATATACTTCTGGGCCAGGTGGGGAAACTCTACCATTTCCACCATATCTGCTTTTATGTGCTCATTCTCAATGGCAAGTTTATGGGCTGTTCGAACAGCCATTGAGCAGTAAGGGCAGGTAGAGGTCACAAGCACCTGTATATGCACTGGCTTCTTAACATTTGCAAGTTTTTTCACCACCTCATCTGACAGGTCTGTCCTGCCCCTGGACACATCGACCAGGTCTTCCTGGAACGATTTGAATTCGTAACCCGACGGGATGCCGTAAAACCTGATACCGTAGTCCTTCTCCCCCAGCATCACAATGGCAGGGATCTTCTTAACCCCGTAGGACTTTGCCAGTTTTTCATCCTTGACAAAATCATGGATTTCGGCTTCGATCTTTGGTGACATGCCTGCCAACTCTTCCACCATGCCCCTGGTATCGGCACAGAACTGGCATTCGTTCTCCTGGGTGAACATTATTAATTTTACGTTACCCTCAAGCTCTTTATCCAGCTTTTTCTTAATATTCTCCTTATCTTTGTCCTGTATCACTGCCATACAATAACCTCCTGCTGCTTCCCTTGAATTTTCAAATAATAGTTGAAATTGATCAAATATCTAAATGTCGATAAAGGCACTACACCAGTTTCAACTTACCCACCACTTTATCCAGTTTCTCAACCGCTGCCGGCCCGATACCCAGTACAGTGACGGTCCCGGGAGGTATCTGCGTAAGCCCGGCATCAGTGATAAGAGCAGTGGACAGTCCTTCCCTGCGCGCTGACTCCTTTAACAGAAATAAGTCCTGCAGGGTGCCGGTCTTAAGTACGACCTTCTTTTGCCCGTCCTTCATCCAGGCATCACGTTCCTTCTTATCAGCAAAATCAGAGGCTGTTACGGCTGCATGTGCTACCTGTACAGCCAGTTTGCCCTTTGAGAGTTTAAGGTCATCACGGGTTACGATACACTGCTTGTATTCAGTCATTTATGAGCATCCCATTCCCATCGAATTTCAATGTGTCCGTGGTTCGCTGGTGCCATTCTTCACCAAGCTTCAAGGCTTCATCCCTGTTGAAATCACCTATCTCCACGTCCTCATCAGTGAATCCGGATATGGAGGACATAGGAATGTACAGATTCTCAGCCCCGTGCTTGAACACAAGATGCCCGCCATCAATAGATATGGTCTCACCGATCCTCTGCCCGCGCTGCACCACGAACTTACAGAGTATGTCCTGTTTTGATATGGGTTTATTTCCATCCTGCCCCTGGTCGGGTGGTCGGGGTTGATGGGCTCTTAGCGGTGCGGCAGGTTCACCTGGCACTTCTTTTTCGGCCTGCACCTTTGGTGGGACCGGGTGGGGTATGGACATCGAGTGCCAGTCCAGGTCGTTATGCTTGTGTTCCCATTTGCTGCCCACCTGCCTGATTTGCTTTGTTTGATCTTTATCCTTACCTGAGCTATCGGGTGATGCCTTCGATACTACATTTTTCTGTTCAACTGCAGAATCCGGGGCGGTATGTACATTCCCAGCAGCTACTACTGGCTTTTTATCTTCCATGTCAGCTACTACTAGCTTTTTATCTTCCATGGCAGTTACTACCTGCTTATTATCTTCCCGGGCAGCACCGGAATCATCTGCCACACTTTGGCCTATTAGTTTTTTAAACGTGTGTTTAAATCCCATCCTTTATCCCTACCAGTGTATTCGTTTCATGTATTTTTCATCAACGCCTAAAAAATCAATGGCCGAGGCAATAATGGCATTGGTGAAAATATATGAGTTGATCTCAGAAATAGATGGACGCATCTGGTTCAACTTTGTAGTTCTGATCTTACTGGGCGTCTTGTCGTGGAAGATGCCCATGTCTCCTTCTTCCACAGGTATGAAAATGATATTATCCTCATATCCCCATTCTTCCAGGAGTTCAACCATTCTGGAGCTTTTATTTACAGTAATAGGGAACACGTCCACTCCCTTGCTGCGGGCCTTCAACATCCCTTCCAGGATCTCCCTGGTATTGCCGCTTCCGCTGATGGGAATATATACGTCGCCCCTGACAAAACTGGGAGTGGTGGCATCGCCTTTGATGTAGACATGCTGGCCCAGGTGTGTCATACGCATCCCTAAAGCTTTTGCCACGAATCCGGACCGTCCTACGCCGTCCACTATGAAATGCCCCCTGCGGTTCAGCAGCTTATCTATCCACGACCGCAGGTATTCATTTTCTAAATTCCGAAGCAGCCTGGCATTTTTAAGATAATGGTCCATCTGCTGGTAATATAAACTGACATCGCCGCTGTCCAGGGCAGGCAGTACGCTGTTTAAAAGAGTACACAGTTTCAGTTCGAACTCAGAACCCATGACTGCCAGTTCGCTGGGCTTTTCAAGTTTTATATCTTCGATCAGGAAGACAAAACCATTGTGTGATTTTATTTTTGTATAGGCAGGCGAGTTGCTTTTAGCAGTGATAAGTATCTCACTTGCACCCAGGCGGTGGGCATCTTCAAGATAGTTGATAACACTTTCAGTGCCACCTGAGCCCGATGCAGACAATATCATGTTGGACCTGTCAGGGTCAAAGTAGCGGCGGATGGGATCGTCAAGGGTGGCAGGGAAAAGCGGTTCATATTTCAATAACTGGTGGAGAAAATCATATAGGGCCAGTGCACTCCTGCCCTCACCGATGCCGTATATGACCTTTTGTTTTGTATCGGCCTGGAAAATAAAATCTCTCAGGACTTTTATCAGTCCGCCAATCTCTTCCTCCGGGATATGCCTGAGTTGTTCAAGAAATTTGAGCTGGATGTCAATCGAATCATAAAATTTAGCAGTGGAAGTCATATTGTATCCTTTAATGTTATTATGTTTTGAATTTAATAAACTTATCCTATCTAAAACGACATGAACAGGCGCTGGATCTTAAGGGGCGAAACGCAATGTGGGGCACCTTGTCTTCCTTCTTGCCTGAAGCAGTATCTGTTCCATATTCAGTCAGAGTAAAAATGATATGACAATAGTAAGTTAGACAATCTATACACCAGGCCCCTCATCCTGAAATACCATTTCCGTAGGATACACTGTAATAGCATTTTCGGTAATGTCGTAAGGCCGGTACAGCCGATCGTGCAAGGTTCTCCTCATTTTTATGATCCGAATTACTAATCGTATATCCGATCCAATTTCACTTTGTTGTAAAAATAATATGCCGTCGGCAGAGTATTCGATAATTCCGTCTCTTGAATGAAAAGAATTTTTCATACCTATCTCAGAGGTATATAAAGCTGTGACTCCTGACTTTTTGACTGTCTTATTTAAATCAACTAACCTTATGCGGCTTTCAATAGAGTTATCGAACATAATGTTGAAAAGAGAGATCGAGTCAATTGCAATACGACTTGCTCCAGATGATTCTATAAGTTCCGGTAATTCGACCCTGATCCTTCTGGCCAGGGTTTTAATGTCTGACAGATCAAGTTTTAAAAATTCCAGTTTATTGTTTTCGATGTATTCCTGCAGATCCCACCCATAGGAGGCAGCAGTTGAAATTAAAGATTCCTTTTCCTCTTCGATACTAATATAAATACAGGACTCTCCTTTATCCAGGCCATCGTGGATATACTGGAGTGCCAGTGTGGTCTTTCCAGTACCGGGATCACCCATGGCAACGACAATATGCCCCTGTGGAAAACCACCATTGAGCATTTTATCAAGTCCGGATATACCCGAAGAGACACGTCCGTTTGGACAGGTCTCAGATAATTTTCCTGATATTTGAGACTTCGAATCCATCATTGGAAGTTATTTTTGTTTCGAATTTTTCAATATTGTTCTGTTCGAGCTGGGGCAACAGCCCCCTGAATTTTGTGATGCAAAGGTTGCGTTGCAATTTCACTGATTTTTTATCCCATTCAAAAGTGAGCACGCCATCAACGGTATCACTAATAATTTCCTGTATATTGGTTTCGAGGATTCTGGTATTTAGTAATAAATATATTAAACCATTCCATTCTTTTGAAATTCGTACCAGGCTTTTTAAGAACATAATAACATCATTCTTGCTTAAATAATCTCCTTCATATAACATAAGTTCAGTCAGTGAATCAAGTATCACGATATTGTTTGCGGCAAACTCCTCAAATAGATCTGAAATCTCTTCAAGGATGTTCTTATTAGAATTACTATCGAAATCCAGGTTTTTGTTCTTATCTGTGAGCCATAGATTTTTGATAATACTTTGACGGAAGTAGATATCAGAAAGCTCTTTGAAGTTCACTCCTTCTTTTAAGGTGTTGAAAAAGTCTTCGTGGAAAGCATAGGCATTCTCATTTAATATGTCTTCTTTTGATCTCGATAAAGAGATGTAGTATATCTCATCAGGAAGTGCAAGTGTTGTATTGATCTCACCTTCATGGCTTTGTTTCTCATGCTTCCTATTTATCATTTCAAAATAGGAGGGATCAGCTTTCAGGTTGAGGTTGTTAACTATAGAGGTGTAGACGAATTCACGTGCACCGGCGCCCACATCTTCAAGGAGCAGTATTACTGAACCTGCCGGAAAACCGTCATTGATGTTGGTATCCAGCGTTTTTATACCTGAAGGTATCTTATTAAGTGCCATGCTTGTAAATCCCAGGTAAAACCATATTCAATTTTAAATCACTTCAGCATATTTATACCTGCCTACAAGTCTTTATCGTAGACTCGAATGAATATTTGCACATAAAATCCAATTATTCTGCTATTAATGTGGAAAAACTCTTTTGAACAACTTGTGCCAAAACGAGTTGATATTACATCTAGTATTAATTATTCAAACTGGAATATTTTTTAAAATTATTAACAGTATTTTTCTTTAACTGGATAAATTATGCTTAGTTTGTATACACATCTTGTTTCCGGACAGGCTGTAAAGAAGGAAACAATCACCTCTACTGCTACTCAATCTGTTCCTTATTTTTTAGCCAGGAAACTGGTATTCAACTTATTGAACTACTATGATGAGTGCACCATATTTATACAAAGGATTTATATATAATTAAATGTATTAATTAATTGTGATTAAAATCACTGGACAAAGGAAATAATAAAACTAAGTTATTATTCTTTTGTTCAGTGGTTTAAAATTGGAGATAAAAAATAGGAGTTTAAAAACAGGAGTTAAAAAAAATGAGACATATAAAGAACGAAGAAGCAGTATCGCCAGTTCTTGGGGTTATCCTGATGGTGGCAATAACAGTGATAGTAGCAACGATCATAGCCGTGTTCATGTTTGGAGTAGGAGAACCTGATGAAGCACCGCAGGCAAAGCTGAAATTCTCAGCTAATACATCAGATGTTTTGATCAAACATGAAGGTGGAGATGCATTATTATTGAGAGAATGTCTGATAACTATAACAGATGCAGACAATAGCAACTCACTTAATACGGTTAATGACCCTCTTAATGGGTCAGGTACGTTAACACCTGGAGGAAGAATTGCTTACAATTATACAACTTCAACTACTGCAGGTGACATCATAGAGATAATGGTCATGGACGAACCTACAGGCCAGTTAATTGCAAACGTACAAGTGGTTGTTAAATAAACCTTAATTTATGCCCCTTTTTTGGGGCATTTTTTTTTATAATCATACATTCTGCCAGGAACAGGGAGGGACCATAATGTTAGAAAATATAAAAACCGAGTTCGAAAAAATCAAATTCCCTCAATTAGCGTTGAGGAAAAATGACACTTTGCCGGAAGATAAAGAAGTCACTGAAATTGAGCCATATGACAGAGAGGTTCAAGGGGAAATTGTAGATCTGGAAATGTTTTTGTTCACCTGGGATGAAATTCCCGGGAATGATGACGAAAAACTTAGAGATTTTCTAAATAAGAATTATAGTTTTGACTGGTTAGAAATTGCCGGAATTGAAAAAACCGATGACGATATGACCATTGAAGTATCTGATGGGTTATTGTTCAGCTGGCACGAAATTCCGGGAAAAGATGAAGAAAGATTTAAAAAAATCCTGGAACAGAAATATGACCTGGATTGGGTGGAAACAGCTAAAATTGAAAAGATCGGTGAAGATACAACCACTGGAACATTTGATGAACAAAATCATGATGATCCGGATTCGGCTGAAACAACTGAAATCGATAACATCAACGAAGGTGTAACCACTGGAATTGATAACATCAATGAAGGTAATATCATTGAAATATTTGGTGAAGATCATTGGCTTATCCTTACACTTAACGAAGAAAAAACCAGTGTAAGCCTGGAAATCGATGGTGTTACAACTGATGAATTTACTGTAAAGACAGTAAATGATAAGTTTAACATATATTCAGATGTGAAAAACAGTCTTTCGCTAAGACTTGATGACGAAAAAACAAGGGTTTGCCTGAAAATCGATGACGACAGAACAGATGAATTAATAGTAAAAACAGCAGATGACAGACTCAACATATACTTTGAAGGTATTCCGGGCTACACAGAAATTGAACGTTATTGGGTAAATGACCCCTTCTCTTTTGTTTCTATCCAGCACAACGAAACCGATGATGATTATATTTATTTTATTGCCGAGCCTGAAATGTCAACCTTCGAGGCCAAACTTCTCAGGGATATCTATGAAAGGTCCCGTGACCTGCTGTCATATAAGGACCTGATCAATGGAGCTGACAGGACAGAGGTCCTGACAAGTAAAGTCAGGGAACTGATTGATAAATATATCCAGGACGTTGATTTCAAAACTTTTCACAAGATTGTATATTATTTAACAAGGAACAACATTGGATTCGGTCGTATCGATCCGTTAATGAAAGATCCGGAACTCGAGGATATATCCTGCAGTGGGCCGGATATACCAGTGTATCTTTACCATAGAAGATATGAGAACATCAAAACCAATCTCATCTACGAAGAAGAAGAACTGAACTCCTTCGTTTTTCTAATGGCACAGCGAAGCGGTAAGAATATCTCAATAGCCAAACCGTCTCTGGATGCCACGCTTTCTGATGGGTCCCGCCTTCAAGAGACCCTGGGAAGAGAGATTACAACCCGCGGGAGTTCCTTTACGATCAGGAGGTTCAAGGAAGTACCCCTCACTCCTGTGGACCTCATTAATTTCGGGACATACAATGTGGAGATAATGGCATATTTGTGGCTTGCCGTCGAGAACAATAAGAGCCTTATCCTGGCAGGCGGCACAGCATCAGGGAAGACCACCTCACTTAATGCGATCTCCCTTTTTATCCCTCAAAAGGCAAAAGTAGTCAGCCTGGAAGATACACGGGAACTGCAGCTTTACCATGAAAACTGGATAGCAGGCTTAACACGAGAACCGTTCACGGACGGAGGTAAAGGCTCCGTTGACATGTACGACCTGCTTCGCCAGGGGTTAAGGCAGCGTCCGGAATACCTTCTTGTCGGGGAAGTCCGGGGTAAAGAGGCCCTCACTCTTTTCCAGGCAATGAGTACCGGACATACCACATATTCAACAATGCATGCAGGCAGTGTGCAGGCAGCCATCAACAGGCTGGAGAACGAACCCATCAACGTGCCAAGGGTCATGATCACGGCACTTGATATCCTTATTGTGCAGAGTGCTATCTACATTAAGGGAAAAAGAATCAGGCGCTCAGTGAATTTAATAGAGATCATTGACCTTGACCAGGAAACAAGAAGTCTTAACACACTTGAATTATCCAGATGGAATCCGATCAACGATGATTTTAGCACAATAAGGGACTCCCAGGTTTTAGAGGACATAAGAGACCGGCGGGGATGGACTAAAAAACATCTGGAATTGACTTTATACCACCGGGAACTGGTACTTCAGTATATGGTCGACCAGAATATCACAGATTATGATTCAGTTGTTAATATAATCAAAGAGTTCAGCACCAATCAGGAAAAACTCATACAGAGAATTCAAAGTGATGAGTTCAGCACCAATCAGGAAAAACTTGTACAGAGAATTCAAAGTGAGGAGTTCAGCAACAATCAGGAAAAACTCGTACAGAGAATTCAAAGTGAGGAGTTCAGCACCAATCAGGAAAAACTCGTACAGAGAATTCAAAGTGAAGAGTTCAGCACCAATCAGGAAAAACTCATACAGAAAATTCAAAGTGAGGAGTTCAGCTAATGAACTTTAACCAGTTTGCATTCGACAAGTTCGGAAATTTTGTATCCCACCATGATAGGTACCTCAAAACAAGGGGCCAGCTCAGAAGTGCTCATATCTTCAAGCCATATGAAGAATATATCTCTGAAGCAATTGCGATATCGATCATTGCTGCAATCGCAACCTTGATCATAGGCACAATAATTGGGATTATAATAACTACGCTGGTCGACTTGCCGCCACTGATGCTCTACAATCCCGGTGCAGCAGAATTCTTACGTTTTTTCACGCCCTATAAGGATTATATCCTGATCGTCTTAACCGGAGTGGTTTCCTCTGTGGTCCTTATGGGTCTTATTTACTCTGTATTCATGATCTATCCTTCTGCTAAAGCCAATATCAGGAAGGTAAAAATTGAAACTCAACTTCCGAGTACCATTACATACATGTATGCATTGAGTAAAGGAGAAACAAATATTATCGAGATCATCCGTTCGATCGCTGAATTATCAAACGTCTACGGAGAGATCTCACATGAGTTCGCCATAGTATTACGTGATACAGAACTCCTGGGTGCAGACTTCATGACAGCGCTTAAGAATCTCCAGATGAGTACGCCATCTCCGAGTTTTAGCCAGTTCATAGGAAATCTTATAACTCTTATCGATAACGGCGGTGATATACCTGAATTCCTGGAAATCCAGATAGATAGTTACCGGAGGAAGACAAAATCAGAACATTCGCTTTTTCTCGATATGCTGGGCATGATCGCAGAAAGTTATGTAACAGGTTTTGTCGCAGCCCCTCTTTTTATACTCATCGTAGCCGTAACACTCGGAGCCATGAAAGGCTCAATGACAGGGTTATTACTGAGTATGACATACGTCATCATACCATTCAGTTCGATCGCGTTCATATTCTTAATTGACCTCATGCTTCCAAAGGATGAACAGATCATCGGGAGTTTGAGCCTTAAAAAAGTGAAAAAGTTTGTGGGATTAAGAGTAGCTGAAATACCAGCAGGAAATGAACAGGAACTTTTCGACGAATATGAGAAAGCTAAAAAACGGTTATATTATTTAAATATTATAAAACATCCGCTGAATGCCTTCCATAAAGAACCGGCACTCAGCTTTTACATTAGCATTCCTGCGGCAATCGTAGCACTTGCAATCCCTACACTCTCAAATCAGGATACACTTTCAAGTGGGTATGCCCAGGCATTTGCTTATCTTACCGATTACATTTTACTTGCAGTTATCATAGCACTTATACCTTATATCGTGTTTTATGAGATCCGTGCATATAAGATGCGAAAGATCGAGAGGGCAATACCACATTTCCTGAAAAACCTTTCAATCATTAATGAAACCGGTGTCTCCCTTTCTGAATCACTGCGAATCCTGCTCAGAAGTGAAAGTGGAGCGCTTCGTTTTCACATTGAGAGAATGTATACTGACATCTCATGGGGTGCAAGCACAAAAGAAGCTTTCACACGGTTTGCCAATAAATTAAAAATAAATATGCTCTCACGTTTGACGGCACTCATCACAAAAGCAAGTGAGTCAAGCGGTGATATTCGTGAGGTTCTGGATATTGCATCGATAGACACGAATATCAATCTACAGCTCAAAAAGGATAAATTCACGAACATGCTGATCTATGTGATCATCATTTACGTCACATTCCTCGTATACCTGTATATTGTGCATACACTTGCAACATCTTTTCTCCCCCAGATGGCAGCAGCAGGACAAGTAGGAGGGGGATTTGTCAGGAACTTTGACCTTGCGTTCTATGAAGTTTATTTTTACCACACAGTACTGATACAAGGCTTCTTCTCAGGCATGATGGCTGGTGTCCTTGGTGAAGGTGACCCACGGTTAGGTTTTAAACATTCGCTCATCATGATGTTGATTGCATTTGCTTCATTTAAAATATTGGTGATAGGATGATAAACTCAACAAAAGCCGCATCTGAAGTCCTGGGCATGATGCTGATCTTATCTACAATGATGGTCGTTATTGGATTGATCATGGTGGTTGGAGTACCAATGATCGATTCTGCCAAGCATACTGCGAAGATGGATGTGGCTATGAACTCGTTCTTATCACTCCAGAACGACATCGAGGAGGTAGTGCGTGGACCAATATGGGTGCAAGACCCTTCCAATATTACTGATATTTCAGGGACTGCGCCTTCGCGGGAAACACATTTTGAATTAATGGATGGTACACTCTCCGAATTTCCAAGCAGCACGAATCTTACACATACTGCAAATGGGGGGGAATATACGACAAATATTTCAACAGGGAAGATAGAATATAAGTCAGGTGATGAGTTTATTGTATATGAGAATGGAGCAATTATACGAATGTATGGATCCGGAACCCCGATAATGTTCTCAGACCCGCTGATAAACATATTTAATAGTGGGACGGATCGCACGATCATCTCGATACATGCCATCAATTTAAGAGGGTCAATTTCCTCAACTGCAGGTGAAAGTAAAGCAATAGTGGAGACCAGGTTGAGGTATTACAACCAGACAATAGAATCCACAGGTGATCAAAACTCAAATCAATCAAATATTTTGATATTCAGCGATTATCCCAGTGCATGGAGTGAGTTCTTTGATGAAGAACTTTCAGGAGCGGGACTCACACCAGGAAATAAAGGGGACACAACAGGTTACAATATCAGCGGAACAATGCCTCTTGAAGTACAGGTATATGGTACGAATGGTAACAAAAACGCGCTGGATATTTTTCTTTCTGTGTATGATTCGGGTATTGACCAGGAGATAGAGTAGGTGCGACAATGGTTCGAAAATTCATTGACGATGATAATGCTGTTAATATCGAACTGGGTTATATTCTTAATCTATTTTTGGTTATGGTATTGATGGCATCCTTCACAGGTGCGTTTTACGTGCGCGCTGAACATTCATCCCAACAGGCAATGTATACTGAATTTTCTGACCTTGGAAGTGAAATTGGCCGTGATATAACAAATATGTACATCACAAGTGCACACCCAACAGCTAACAATATCACTATTTACATGGAACGTGACATACCTCTTACATTGGGAGGGAAAGGTTACAGTATCATGCTAAAGAATGCGACATCCGAGGGTGTGGCATCGGTGAACATTGAAGGGGGAAATTATGAGGTCATCACTATGCTCAATTCTATTGACACTCATGTGAACGCTAAGGGACTCGTGTACAGCGGATCAGGTGAGATGAACATCAAAATGATAAAGAACAATTCAGGGGCATGGCTTTGGATAGAATAACCAGGAATGACAATGCATCGGTCACCATCGATCTAATGTTTGCAGTAGTACTTGTTATTTCGGCTATGATAGGCGCACTTATGATCATGCCAAATATATCCTATGAAGATAGGGACTGGCGTATCAAACAGTATATGACTGCCACAAGGGCTACGGATAATTTAGTGCAGAATATAGGGGAGTCGAAGAATGCCGGGGGGCCGGAGTGGGAAGATGAATGGAAATCTGGAAACTACTCAAACGTAACGAATATAGGTTTGGTCTATAGTGTTGGCAATCAGGATACGGCACATAAAGTACTTGATGTGGCAAAAGTGAAGGCTTTAATGGGACCTGGCTATAATTCCAGTGAGATTAATGTTAAATGGTGGGAATTCCCTAACTCTAGCACGCCAATGGCCGAGCGTGAGAACGCCACCAGGGCGCTGGGTCTCACAGGGTACGATTTCTATATGCAAATACATCCGGTCGGACAACTACAATTTAGTTCGACACCTCTTGAAACAAATCTCAGTAATGTGAATGGGGCCCGCCTCAATACTGTATCAGCAGTGGACAGGTATGTTTACATAAAGGATCCTATTACGGGTGAGTATCTGAAATCTAATGATAATAATAATAATAAAGTGATTCATTACAGAATTAACATGTGGGTGTGGTAGCATGCGGAAATTTGATGATGAAACAGGGCAGTTGATATTGATAGCATGTGTAACTGTAGCGCTTGCTATCGTGTTGATAACATCGTATGAGTATTCAACGCTTGTTACCGGCGAGAAGTCTATCAATCGTGAGAATATGGACTCAACTTATTACTACCAGGATGTCAGGGAACGATATATTAATATCTACGATAAATCGGAATATTTGAATTACTCAAAACCAATTAATCTCACAGTGTTTGAAAATGAAATGAAAGACCTTGCCATTTTGCATGGTTATAGTATAGATTTCATACACAATGACAATGGCTCAAAGACCACTATTGTGTTTGTGGATAAAGATATTAGAATTGAAGAAGAATTGCCAGAGGTGTGAATAATGTCACCGAAACTTTCCGAGAACGAGCACGCTTTGACCTATACGCTAGAGGCGATATTGGGTGCTGCCCTCATTATCAGTACAGTCCTGTTCTTTTCCAACAGCCTGCCTGACGTGGCGCAGAAAACAGGTGAACATTCTAAGGTGCAGTTGATGAACATAGGCAGGGATAATCTTGACCTGATAGAAGTAACACCAGTTGTAGATATTGTTCCCGGATATTGGGCTGGTCTCGGTCTTATTTACAGGAATTATACCCTGGTGGCAGATAAGACATTTGTGGAACCAGGGGAGAATGTCACATTTACAGTATATACATTGGGCTATACTGAGATACTATACCAGAATCTTTCACTTGAAAGGTCAGTTCTGGGATTAAAAACTGAAACGAATATAGGAACCATAAATGGAACGATGGTAACGAATTTTTCTTCTGTTGGTGAATATAATGTAAGAGCAATTGACGACGATGAATCAACGTGGTCAAATTATGTTACAATTAAGGTTGGCCATTATTTTTTGGATACTGATATAAGTGGAATATCTGCTGCTGGTGATAAGAATGTAAGTGGGGTTGTATACGATTCAAAGGGTTCGGGAGTTCCCGGTTTGAGTATAGAGATTTTGAATTATAAACCAACTGTTATAAAATCTCCTGTGAGTAACACGACATATGGGATAATTGTTGATGATTGTGAAAATTTCAGTTTGTGGACCTCATCAGGCAATTTAGGATTGAATAGTACTAATGTTAGTAATATTAATGAAAGTCATTCGATATCTGTAAATAGTGGCTCAAGTTTTTGGCTTAAAAAAACTATAAGCACTACATATAATTTTGATCAAAATGATATTTTATCATTTTACTTTTTTTCAATAAATGAGAATGAAACGATTGATGTGGAGTTGTCCAACAGTAGTGCAAGTGTCACTGGTAAACTTACTTGGAATAATACTAATCCCTTAAGCTCGGGGTGGAATAAAATAAATACAATATTGAAATATCCTTCTAAAGCTGAAGGCAACATAACAGTTGAAGATGCTGACACAATTGAAATAAAAGTTTCAAACATCACCAACAATGAATATTATTTATTCGACAATTTAATTGCAGGAGAAGGGCGATTTTCATATATTTGGCCTCCTGATCTTACCAATAAGGCAGCATCATATTATATACAAGCAATAGACTTAGATGAGAATACATCTAATAGACATAGAATAATTTTTTCTGATGATGGTTTGATTGTTAGCGATAAGTATGTGATTTATGAAGGGGATTCAACACTCCTCACATTTATTTTAGGTGGGAGTTTAAATTCATTCCCCCAGAACACTAATAAATTCAATATTAATTTAGAGAGATATAACGGTCCTAACTACGATCGTAATAAATTATCGTTATCAGATCCATTCAACGGCAATCAAAATGTAAAATTAACAGCAAATACATCAGGAGATTATTACATATTTTATGGAACTACTGGTGGAACGGACCCTGCAGCAGCGGCAGAGACCAACACAATCCTAATTCATGTACTCCCAATCGATGGCAAAAATACTCTTTACAGCGATTCTAATTGTGGTGGTATCAATATCACACAGCTCAACGATTACATGCGCTTCAACATGCCGGCATATGTAAATTATAATCTGTACCTGATCAATCCGGACGGCACGTTATGTGACGATTGTCCGGAATTTGAAGAGATGATCAACGGCTATCCCACAGGAGAAGCAGTGACCGTAAATAAACTCATCCACCTCAACCAGGGTAGTGGACTCGGATTCATGAGGGAACTTCGAATGGTGCTGTGGTATAAGTAAAATTGGAAACATTTCATTTACACAATTGAAATTTATATTTAATGCGAAACTCGGATATAATAATATTTAAGGAAGCTAAAATCTACAATTAAATCGCATGAATTATTCAGATCATCCGAGAATACGTCTAAGGGATTTTATTGTCACCAGGGACGGGTGGATATTCTCATCAGCCGATTACCACCATCCCGATGGTGTCAGGGGCGTGCTTCGCTATGTACCGGACCCAAAAGGCGAGCGTACAGACGGCAACCGGAATTACCGGAAATACGATTTTGACGAGGCATATGATTACATGGACATCCACAAGCCAGAGTGGGTGCAGGACGTCCATATCATACCCTGGGACCAGGTCGAACGTGTATTGAGCCCCACAGACCGGCTGGCAGAGATATGGCGCCTGGACCCAAGGACTGAAGAGATAACCAATACCCTGCTTAAGGCCGGGATTCCCATGGACAGTATAGGAGTAACAGGGTCATTTCTGCCCGGATTACAGATAAGTGGTTCTGACATTGATCTTGTGGTATACGGTCCACAGTGGTTCAGGGCCAGGGATATAATAGCCCGGGCAAAGGACGATCCCCACAGCAGCATCGAGCACCTGGACGAGGGAATGTGGGAGCGTATCTACAATAAGCGAATTCCTGAGATCGATTTCGGGGAGTTCAAACTCCATGAGATGAGAAAAGGTAACAGGGGAATGGTTGGAGATACATATTTCGACCTGCTCTTTGTCAGGGACTGGGACCAGGTCAGTAAACCACTGGGCAGGGGCACTGACCTGGGTCATGAGACCATAGAGGCAGTGGTAACGGATTCGGAACTGGCTTTTGACAGCCCCTCAGTCTATAAAGTGGACCATCCAGAGATCGGGTATGTGTTATCTTACACCCATACCTATGCCGGGCAGGCACTGGCAGGCGAGACCATAGAGGCCAGGGGCATGGTGGAAGAGGTGAATGGCCACATGCGGCTGGTTGTGGGTACAAGCAGGGAACCAAAAGGTGAATGGATCCGCTCGCTGACCCTGCTTGGGTCTTCTGGTAAATAGTAATATACTGAACTGTATCTCAAGCAGCGGGAGAAATTTAACATAATGCTATTCAAACATTCATTACAGCAAAGTACGCAATGAGCGCAAAGTAGTCATATGATATGTAATGAATATAATGTCCTTGATTATACTCTCGTATTGCCACATTAAAAATAAGATAAGGAGCTGCGAAAAAACTACGCAGTTCGTATCTTCTGTTCAAATTCGGTAATGGTCCTGCTCGTAGCTGCTAATTTTAAAAGTTCATTCAGCCTGGACTTGTTCTTGATATGATGGATCATATCAACCATATTAGTGGAAATGTTTCCAAACCTGGCTGATAATACAGAAATGATGCTTTCTTCCATTCCTTCTTTCTTTCCTTCCTCAATTCCTTCTTTCTTTCCTTTCTCAATTCCTTCATTGAGAATATCCTGATATATTACTGATTCTTGCATTATCTCCACCTTCATCAAGCTTTTAATTAATTCCTTCGGGTATCTCAATCCTGCCAGTACGCCGGTGCATACAGACATATCCGCTTTTAAAGCCCCATCTTTTATATCGGCGTTCTGTATCAGGTCAAAGCATGCTTCCAAACATTTATTATCATTTGTATTTCCATGATTTGTTAATGGAAGTATTGGGAACAAACCGTATAAATCCTTATCGATGATCATCTTCGGATCCATTTCCCAGACTTTCAACACCCTGTACTTAAATCTCATAATCTCTTCATTATATATTGAATTCACATACGTATCAGGAGTATTGGGTCCGAAATTGTCTGAATTCAGGTATATCACCACCGGATAAACCGGTAACCCGTATTTATCAACAATTCTGGCATAGTACGACATCATACGCAGCGGCATATTCGAATCACGTGTACTCTGGAATTCAATATGCAAAATGAATTTGTCATCTTCACAATCAGCACGTTTGTCCTCAATTTTGACAACATAGTCAGAATCATGTCCACTAAACGGCAATTCCTTATCCAGAGGCATAACATCACCTTCAAACTCATCGAAGATGAGGCTCACGAAATGTTCCGGGAACTTACTCGATAAAAATTTAAGAGTAATGTCATAAGTTTTCTGCAATCTATTTCCACCTGCTGTATTGCTATCCCTGTATAACGGCTATATTGGTAATAGTGGTTAGCTAAGCATGGTGAAAGTATTCGATCAATTTTGAACTATCATCAAAAGCCTCCGATCCTCCTTTTCCTTTTATCCTCCTAGAATTGAGTCAATTCGGTTTTTTCCTGGACATCATATGAGGTGCTTAGGATACCTTGCAGTAATTCATGGCAATGGTGATAAATATTTTATCCACCACCTAAATTTTCCGTGACCTGATGACTCGGGCCGGCACCCCTTCACTTTAATAATATGGCAGGGACATCGCAGCAGATACAACCCTTACTATCATACCTGCCGCCGCAGGATATTAAAAAAAAACGAGGCAGTTTTCAAAGGCATCGCGGCCAGGCTCTGGCTTTTATCCCACTATTTTTTTTACAGCAGCGCCAGCCCAAGGAAATTGGCAGCACCACCTACCGCAATAGACAGTACAATAGTGAATCCGGAGATAAGCACCATATTGCGCCATCCAAGTTCCTTACCTATCACTGCTATGGTAGCAGCGCAGGGAACATAGATAGTTGCCACCAGTGCGAATACGTATATCTGCAGGGGTGTCATCACATCAATGAACACAGCCTTACCAGCCAGTACAGCCAGTATCTCAAGTGCCATCTCCTTACGCAGGATGCCAAATATGAATGCCGTCGCAGCAAATGCCGGCAGCCCCAGGAATCATACGAATACAGAACTTAACATGTCCTCGAATACTGCCAGCATGCCCAGCTCATCAACCACGCCCAGAATGCTGCTGCCCACTATCAGTATAGGGAATGCCACATAAACGAACCCGTTCATCCTGAACCAAGTCTTTTTCACTATCACCTGCATATCAGGGTACCGCAGTGGCGGCATTTCCATGATAAAGCCCATTTGCTTCCCAGGCAGCCCTTTACCCAGCATCCACCCAGTCAGCAGTATGATCACCAGTTCGATGAAATAGATGGACATAGCAGCCCAGAATCCAACAAAGACACCCACAAGCCCCATGATTATTACCGTCCGCGCAGAACAGGGCGTCAGTGCGACCATGGTTATAGTGATGATGCGCTCCCTGTGGGTGTTAAGGGTGCGGGCCGCAATAATGGCAGGGACATTGCACCCGTATCCCAGCAGCATGGGGATGATAGCGCGGCCGTGCAGTCCCAACCTGTGCATGTACCGGTCCAGCAGGAATGCTGCCCTTGGCAGGTATCCCGTATCCTCCATCACCGACAGGAAGATGTAGAACGTGCCTATAAAGGGTATTACAATAGCAAGCCCCGCTTCCATGCCCAGCAGTCCGAAGATTATAGCGCTTACAACCAGCGGGTGTACCCCGCTCAATGCCAAAGATACCGGAGTTATCAGGTACGTTTGGAAAATATCGATGATAAGTGTCTCCAGATACCCGCCCACCTTGAATACTACATAGAACATTGTTAGCATCAGCACGGCAAATATCGGCAGCCCCCAGCGGCTGGATGTCAGTATTTCATCTATCCGGTCAATGAATTGCCTTGGCACCTGATGCTTTTCCTGGGCAGTCTGCTCAATGGCACCGGCTTCGCCATAGCGGTCCTTTATGATGGTATCCTTGATGGGCTGGCCGTGGGTTTCCTCGATCCCGGGCGGTATAGTGGCGGCTTCCATCACTTGTTCCGGATATTCGCAGAATCCTTTAATGAAGTCGCGGTCACCTTCGAGAGCCCTGATACAGATGCCACGGCTGATGTCAGGAATTTGCTCCCTAATTGTTTCAATAGCCTGCTCTACATGGTCGTCGTATTTCACCTGGCAGCGTCTGCACCGTTTGCGCCCGAAGTGTGGTAATTCAACAGGCAGGGGACGTATCACCTCAATTGCCCTGTGCAGGGCAGTATCAATACCCTTGCCGCGAATAGCAATGGTGGGGATCACGGGCACTCCCAGTTCTGCCTCCAATGCCTCCACATCGATCTTGATACCCATCTGCTCAGCCGCATCTACTTGGTTTAATGCTACTACCATGGGTATGTCGATCTCAAGCAGCTGCAGTGTCAGGTTAAGGTTCCTGGCAAGCCTGGTGGCATCAATAATATTTATTACCACATCAGGGCGTTCCCTGATCAGGTAATTCATGGCTGCCTTTTCATCTTCAGTGGATGCTGATAATGAATAGATACCTGGCAGATCTACAACATTGATGGACTCACCTTCATGTTTCAAGGTGCCTTTAATGATCTCTACGGTTGTGCCCGGATAGTTGGATACTTCCACACCTACACCGGTAAGCCTGGAGAAGAAAGCACTCTTGCCCACGTTCGGGTTGCCTACCAGTGCAATGGTAATGGGGGTGGTAGCATCGGAATTAATGTTTGTATCGGTATCGGTATTACAACAGGAGCTCAATTATTATTCACGCCCCATGGCTCTGGACCATTATCTTGCTGGCTATATTTTTCCCCACAGCAACTTCGGTGCCCATGGCTGTGATAGAGAGGGTGCCCTCCCCCAGTTTTCGTTTCACCTGTATCTCCTGGTCAGGTATGAGGCCTATGGACGACAGCCTGTCTTTTATCTCCCTGGTTAAGGATATGATCTTAATGGTGCCTTGCTCACCTTCTTTTAATTCTGACAGCGGAATATAATCACGATATGATGCGTTGGGCGCTTTGGTAGGACAGCATTCACCATGGCCGATGGGATTCCCGTCAGGGCATATTTCCGGATGCCCCATGTAGGCGCACATCTTTTCAAGTGTTGTCTCTGAGATGGAATGTTCCATTTCACAGGCTTCTGTATGGGCAAACTTAGGGTCCAGATCCAGTACGTCAACAAGGAAGGTTTCAAGCAGTTGATGGCGGCGTTTGATCCTCATTGCTTCAGTGCATCCTTTTGAGGTTAGGGTTACGCCGTGGTAAGGTGTGTATTTAATATAACCGGATCCGGAAAGTTTCCGGATCATCTCAGTAACACTTGGGGGTGAGAGTTTTAATTCTTCAGCTATCTGGTTAGTCTTTGCAGGACCCTTGTTTTTATTGGTAAGGTAAAGTATGGTTTCAAGATATTCTTCAATTCGTTCGTTTGTCATTGTAAATACACTGCGACATGTTTAGGCTTTCCTAAGTATATAGTTTGTGAAAGTAGGTATCCAGAGAACTAATAAGTAATAGTTATAATATAATATAACTAAAATTTTATATAGGTGAAATAAATTGCGCAAAAAGCTGACAGTGATACCGGAAAGATGTTCCGGCTGCAGGGTGTGTGAACTTGTATGTGCCATATCCCATGCCGGTGTTAACAATCCAAAAAAGGCTAACATAAGAGTCATTTCACTTTATCCGCATCCTGTTATCAAGATGCCCATAGTATGTGAGCAGTGCAAGAAGCCGAAATGCAGGGATGCATGTCCCACCGATGCCATTGTGGTCACAGATGGTGTGGTAACCATACTGGAGGATAGGTGTATCTCCTGCCATGCCTGTGTGAGCGCATGTCATATCGGTGCCATATTCGTGCATGAAGATATCGACACACCATTCAAATGCGACATGTGCGGCGGCAACCCAAAGTGCGTAGCAGCATGTCCCAAAAAAGCCATCCTGTATGTCCCCGAGCATACCCTGGGTCAGGCACACCGCTTAGCATCAGCATTACAGTATGCCAATATGCAGGAAGTAGAATATTTTGAGCATGGTGAGAAGAAAAAACTGAGATACGCCGAGATAGAGACCGGCGGTACAAGAGGTGATTCCAGGTGAGCATTAATGGCGGATATTTCATGAAGGTCCTGCATGTTGACCTGAACGAGTGCAAAACCTATGTAGAAGAAGTAGATGAGGAGTTTGCCTTAAAATACATAGGTGGAAGAGGTTGGGGTGCCAGGCTGGTATGGGAGCACTTGAAAGAGGATACTGACCCCTTAAGCCCCGAAAATATCATCGTAATAGCTCCCGGCCCTCTGTCAGGATTATACCTGCCATCAGCCGGAAAAACATCCATTTGTTCCATCAGCCCGACCACAGGCATATACGGGGACAGTAATATAGGCGGCATGTTCGGAGTGGAACTGCGCCAGGCAGGATTCGATGCAATGGTTATCAAGGGTAAGGCACCCGAGTTATCCTACCTCTGGATAGATGATGATGATATCCAGTTAAAGAGTGCTGAAAACTATGCAGGTATGGGCAGCATAGAGACCGAACACCAGTTGCGTGAGGATATCGGTGATGAGACCGTGAAGGTGGCATCGATCGGTCCTGCCGGTGAGAAAATGGTCAAAATGGCGTGTATTACTGCTGACTGGGGACGCAATGCCGGACGTACCGGCATGGGTGCCATTCTGGGTTCAAAGAACCTGAAAGCCATTGCCATAAGGGGCACCAGGGACCTGCCTGTTGCAGACCTGAAACGCCTTACCGGAATCAGTGACAAATCATTCAAGAAACTTTCCAGGCACAACCTGTTCGAGTTCTGGCAGCGCCAGGGCCTGATGAGTGTCATCGATTATGCCAATACGGCAGGCATCATACCCACACACAACTTCAAGGATACCCATTTCGAGGAAGCTGATAAGATAAACGGCGACGTCATGGAACTGGAATACAAGATTGGTGATACTGCCTGTTTTGGCTGTCCCATGGCCTGTGGTAATGTGAACCTGGTCAAGGACGGAAAGTATGCGGGCACGGTCATCGAGGGCCCCGAATACGAGACTGCTGCCATGTTCGGCTCCAATGTAGGTGTTAGTGATTTTAGTGCCATACTCAGGGCCAACTACCTGTGTGACGAATACGGTATAGATACCATTACAGCAGGCAGCCTCATCAGTGTCATGATAGAGGCCTATGAGAAAGACCTGGTCACACTGGAAGACCTGGACGGCATGGCACTGAACTGGGGCGATGACGAAAGTGTCATGGAAATGATACGCAAGATAGCCTTCAGGGAAGGTGTTGGTGATACACTGGCAGAGGGTGCATATGGCGTGATAGAACGCTGGCCTCAACTGGCACCCATTGTAAACCATGTGAAGGGACTGGACCAGTCTGCATACGATGCCAGGGTTGCCATAACCATGGCGCTGGGATATGCCACTTCAGATATTGGGGCACACCATGCAAGAGCCTGGCCTGTTGCAAAAGAACTGGAGATGGGATGCAACTGGGACCTTAACGAAAAGGCAGATCTGGTCATATATCACCAGACCGTACGTCCCCTGTTCGATATGCTGGGTGTGTGCAGGCTGCCCTGGATAGAACTGGGATTTGATGAGAATACCTATGCCGAGTTCTTTAGTGCGGCTGTAGGTATTGAGTTCACACTGGAAGAACTATTGAAACTAAGTAATGATGTATACAACCTGACCCGTGCTATCAATATCAGGCTGGGACTGACCAGGGATGATGACAGGCCGCCTGAACGGGTGTTCAATGACCCGATCAAGACGGGTCCCCATGCGGGAAAGGTGTTGAACAGGGATGAGTTCAGGGAGATACTGGATATATATTACCAGCGCAGGGGCTGGGATAATGATGGCATACCCACGGATGAGACGCTGAAAGCCAGCGGTCTTGAGGATGCTATAGAGTATATGAAGCCTAAGCGAAAGGCAGAGTAAACCGGAAGTGATTTAGATGAAAAACTTGACCATAGGATTTATTGGAACAGGTAAGATGGGGGAGGCACTTATCAGGGGCATGATAAATGCCGGCCTGGTGAAACCTGAAAGGGTATGTGCCAGTGATATTGATGAGCAGAAACTAAGTACGATGGCAGAGGAACTGGGAATTGTTGTTTCCTGCGATAACCTGCATACACTGGAGAAGGCGGATGTGGTCGTACTTGCAGTGAAGCCCCAGATAATCAGGTATGTGCTGCAGGGTATCAAGGAATCAATCATAAAGGAGCACCTGTTCATCTCTATTGCAGCGGGTGTGAATATCGACAGCCTGGCTGATGAACTGCCTGGAGGGACCCGGATTGTAAGGGTCATGCCTAACATCTGCGCCACAGTTGGCGAGGCTGCTTCGGCTATATGTCCGGGAGATGCAGCTACTGAAGCGGACGTGGAAACCACCCGGAAGATACTGGGTTCAGTGGGCCGGACTGTTGTTGTGGATGAGCACCTGATGGATGCTGTTACCGGGCTATCCGGCAGCGGACCTGCATTTGTTTTTATGATAATAGAGGCACTGGCAGATGGCGGCGTGCACCAGGGACTGGACAGGATTACGGCGCAGACGTTAGCGGCCCAGACCGTGCTGGGTGCGGCAAAGATGGTACTGGAGTCTGGCCAGCATCCGGGTGAATTGAAGGATATGGTGACCTCTCCTGGCGGTACTACTATCAGGGGTATTGAGGCGCTTGAGAAGAGGAAGGTCAGGGGTGCTGTTATGAGTGCGGTGATAGCTGCATCCGAAAGGTCCAGGGAACTTGGCAAATAGGAGACATTTTAATTTATTCTGATCAAGTATAATAAATGGATCAAGGCAAAGATGACAAACCACAGAGGCACACAGAGCGTTATTGTTTTCTCTGTTTTCTCTGTTTTCTCTGTGACTCTGTGGTTATAAACCGTTCCAGGAAATAATACAAAGTCTCGCAAATAGGGAGGATATATGGATAACGATGCTTTCAACCTGATCCTGCAGCAAAAGCCTGCAAGGGTACTGCTTGCTGTAAGTAGGGAGGGTGGAACCTACGCATCTGTTATTTCCAGGGAGATCGAGTCTACTTTTTCGCATACTACCAATATTTTGGGCAAGCTGGAAGAGCAGGGAATTGTCATATTCGAACAGGACGGCAGCGATAACCGTGTGAAACGAGTGGAGCTGACCCAAAAAGGTGAGGATACGGCGGCGCTGGTCGAGGAACTTTCTGCGGTACTGGATGGTAAAAAGACCGGGAAGAAGCGGACAGCAGGAAAGAAAACAAAGAAGGCTGCGTCCAGAAAGGATGCCGGAAATTTCGGTGAAAAGCTTGAGATGATAAAGGCCAGGATCGAATTGATATCAGGGGAGGAACTTGAGGGTAAGAAGAGTATCTCGCAGGATGATTATGTGCGTATCGGGCGGCGGCTGGGTCCGTACCGGCGGGAGCTGCGCAAGATCATTGAGACCGGCGGGAAGGGGGATGTGAAGAAGGCCGGGGGGCTTGATGGGGAGATTGAAAAGGTGTTCGGGGAGCGGGAGAGGTTGAGGGGTTAAATTCCTGAGTTTGTGGTATATTCAATACGATTAAAATTGGTGTTGAACTTTGGATATTACACGAGATGTTTCTGCAAACATTTTTAGTTCACGGCTGTCCAGTGTTTCTTTTTCGAATAAGGCGGATACTTCTTTTATGGGGTCCGATACAAAAGGATGTATGATAAGTTCGTTATTTTGTGTTTCAATTAACATTTCACTGCCCTCTTTAATGTTGGATTCTTTCTGCAATTGGCTTGGGATTGTGAACTGTTTTTTTGTCTTTTTCTTTTAATGCTTCAAGGCACGCCATTGACATCAGATGCAAGTTGATTACAGAAGAATAATGAAGAGAGGTAAACGATGATCGGAGTTCAGCCATAAGCTTCGGTGGAACTTCGTATACACCAAAACCGTTATCTGCAATTATCTTCATGTTGTTGTCAAAGTTTATTAGGTGATGTTATGTATCCCCGTATTTCAATCAATCCAAAGATTTGCCACGGGCAGGCTTGCATCAAAGGGACCCGTATTCCTGTCCACCAGATCATACACATGCTGGCCAATGGAGACACAATTGAGGAACTCCTGGAAGAATATCCTTCACTCGAACGGAAGGATATTTTTACTTGTCTTGACTACGCAGCGTCACTGGCTGAAGAGCAAGTTACTCCCATTGAGGCGTTGGCGAGTGCAGTATGAAGATTTTCGTGGACGAAAACATACCATTGATGACCGTTCGGGTGCTGCGTGAAATGGGGCACGACGTGCGAGACATTCGCGGCACAGCGCAGATGGGTATGACCGATGATGCTCTCTGGGAGATAGCTCAGCAAGAAGGGCGATTGTTGATCACAACAGACAAGGGGTTTACGCATCATCGTGAGGAACTCCACCACGGCATTCTGATTGTGCGCCTCAAACAGCCGAATCGATACAAGATTCACGAGCGCGTCATGCAAGCAATGGCTTTATTTACGGCAGAGGAGTGGCGTGATTCGCTGGTTGTGATGCGGGATGTGATGCAAAGTGTGTGGCGGACTGGTGGGGGGAGCTAATCAGACTGAGGAGCACAATGTTAAGATATCCATCCAAGGACGCGTCACCAGTATACCCCTGACAAATGTTCCGGACCTGTAAATAGCGATTTTTCTGTATTTACCTCCTATTATGCTCATATGTATTGTGTGCTGAGACATACTTCTCAAACACATCCCAGCCAGCACCCACAGAGCCATGGTAACAGCTTGGAGCCCAGAGATGATGGCCGTCCGTACCATCGGGAACTTCGCAAGATAATGGAATCCGGTTGGAAAAGTGATGTAAAGAAGGCCCGGGGGCTTAATGGGGGGATTGAAAAGGTGTTCGGGGAGCGGGAGAGGTTGAGGGGTTAAATTCCCCACCTCATGAAAGGTGCATTATGCATAATATTTTAATTAATCTTAAATACTATAAACAGATTGAACTCAGTCAATTAATAACAAGGTGGCTATATTTTGGATATAGATGATGTTTTAGTTTGTCTATCACAAATTGATAAAACTAATCTACATAAAACGATCCACTTTGAGAAAAGAGTTGATCAACGTAAAGATAATATACAGTTAAAATTAAACAGTATAGATGAAACAATTATCAATGAAAAGCCAGTTTGCATCTCAAAGCAAGATGACACAAAATTTAGATTATGTTATGAGTTAGACAAAAATTACGATCTAATAATTGTTTTAAATGTAATAACTCCAAAACCATTTACTATTAATTTGGTGACATGCTATAAAGAGTACTCTAAGAAAAGGAGACGTTAAAGATGGTAAGAAAGTCAAAATTAAGCAAATACGATTACGATCTCCAAAATGATAGTATTTTCTTTTATGGAGAAGACAAAAAGTACAAGTCTTCCGTTGAATTAGAAGGTGTTATTCTTGATTTTAATGAAGAAGATTATTTAACAGGCATTGAAATTCTAGATGCATCTGAAAAATTCAACATTTCAAAAGCTGACCTCCTTAACATTAAAAATTTTGATGCGACTATAATAATTAGCAAAGAAAACATAGATGTACGAATGAAGATGGAATATTATAAAAGAAACAAATTAATTGATACAAATTTGAACGCACTTACATTAAATACCATGAATCTTCCATCTAGCACACAAGGAATTGCTGTTACTTGTTGATTTAGGTTCAGTTCGAATATTTTTCTATACCCATTTTTAGCTTTGAAGGATGCACAAGTTAATGGAATCCGCTTGGAAAAGTGATGTAAAGAAGGCCAGGGGGCTTGATGGGGTGATTGAAAAGGTGTTTGTGGGGCGGGAGAGGTTGAGGGATTAAATTCCTGACCTTGTGAAATATTCAACACGATCAAAATCGGTATCAAACTTTGGATATTACACGAGATGTTTGTGCAAACATTTTTAGTTCACGACTGTCCAGTGTTTCTTTTCCAAATAAGCCAAATCCTTCTTTTATGGGGTCCGATACAAGAGGATGTATAATAAGTTCGTTATCCTGCGTTTCAATTAACATTTCACTGCCTCTATGATGTTCGATTTTTTCTGGAATTGGTCTGGGATTGTGAACTGTTGTTTTTTACTGATTTTTATTATTTGCATCATACAAGTCTGAGGCATCCATAGGATGGAGATCGGGCAATGCGATGAACTGCAAGCATAAGTGGGGTGGGATTTGGTTAACATTTTGCGAATATTTAATGATAATACACTGTTATTGATGTATGATATCCTTAAATGTCTATTATTGCTTTATTCTCGAAATCACTTTATAATTTCGTTTCTTTTCATTATTTCGCAGGTTTTCAAAGAAGATATGCAGGTCATAATTTGCATGTTTTGCAAGCTCTTCACATGCTTTGCGGACATCTTGGACAATTGGGTCTTTCCACATGGATTACACCTCCATTAATTCTTCTGGTGCCACTGCCTTCGCAATATAATTCCATTCTACAATATTTTAGTAACAATTTAATCTGATCACTCGCATTCTCTGGGAAAATCGTGGTCTATCGAAATTGTGTGTATGGAACATTCAACCCATTATCATTTTTTTTGTTTCGTACCACCTATATATCTTGTGTGGCTTAAAGAGACCGTTACAATTCGTGTTGGTGAATTTAATTAAACCACAGATAAACACAGATGAACACAGATTTTCAGGTAGCGTATCCGCGTTTATCTGCGTTCGTCTGCGGTTAGTTTGATAATACCAACATGTAATGTGACGGTCTCGGCTTAAAGCAACATAGATTGAGGTAAATGTGATGGATAAGTTTGCAGACAAAAGATTCTGGGAAATTGACTTCCTTCGCGGAATTGCGATACTCCTGATGATTATTTTTCATGCACTATATGACTTCAATTACTTTGGTAACTACAATTTTAATCTCCATTCAGGACTATGGTCCTTTGTAGGGCGTACATCTGCCATTATGTTCATTTTTGTTGTTGGAATATCCCTGACCCTAAGTCACTCAAGAGTAGCAGGAAAGAATATCTCGAAACAGGAGATATATCAAAAATACATAAAAAGAGGAGCCCGGATATTTTCATGGGGTCTTATCATCACCCTCATCACGTGGCTATTTTTGAAAGATGGCGTTGTTGTATTCGGAATACTTCATTTCATCGGCCTTTCGATCATACTGGCATATCCATTTTTAGGACTACGCACATACAACCTGCTGATAGGTGCGGGCATCATATTTTCAGGTCTGTATTTAAGCGACCTTGCTTTTAATTTCCCCTGGTTGCTATGGCTTGGGTTTAAGCCATACGGATTCTACACTTTCGACTATTTCCCGATCCTCCCTTGGTTTGGCATAATCCTGATCGGCATATTTGCCGGCAATTCATTGTACCCTGATCACACGAGAAAATTTGACATCAAAAACCACACCGGGTTTTTACCGATACGATTGTTCTGCATGCTTGGGAGAAGATCATTACTGATATACCTGATCCATCAACCAATACTGATCGCTTTGTTGTACCTTTTTGGTTTTGTGGATATTGGGTTACTATTTTGATGAGTTCCTGCAAACATCAATTGTCTGGTGTTTTTTTTGTATGCTTAAATAAAACGGTTTGTTGCTTTGAATCGTGTTTAATGATCATTTATCCGAGAGCGTGTAAAATTAAACAAGATTGACAGGATACGATCCAATCCTGTATATCCTGTAAATCCTGTCAAAAAATTTGATTGAAACTCAGGAAATTACCTGTATCGATATCGAAATGCGTTTATAATTTCCTATACATAAATTAACTATTACATAATCAAAACCATACATCACAGAGGCGATACACATAAACCTACGATTCCTTGGCGGCTGCGGTGAAGTAGGCCGCTCTGCAATACTACTTGACGATAACGTCCTGCTGGACTACGGCATGAAACCTGCCGAACCCCCCTTATACCCGGTCGGTGGTGTGCGCCCGGATTCTGTCATCGTATCCCATGGTCACCTGGACCACTGTGGTGTGGTGCCCAACCTAATGGACATAAAACCTAACATATTCATGACACCAGTAACCAAAGACCTGTCATCACTACTGGCCAGGGACACCATGAAGATCGCAAGAGCAAAGGGCCAGGTGCTACCATTTATTATCGAAGATGTCAGGGATTTTGAACTGCATACCTATTCAATAGATTACGGCACCGGATTTGATGCCTCAGGCTATGAAGGCATGCTGTATGACGCCGGACACATCCCGGGTTCGTCAAGCGTATATCTTGAGAACAAGAGCGGCAGCCTGCTGTATACAGGTGATATAGACACCAGGGACACCAACCTGCTTGGTCCGGCCGAAAACCTGCCAGTTGCAGATATAGCAATAGTGGAAAGTACCTACTTCGGTACTGAACACACAGTAAGGTCGAAGCTTGAGCGGGATTTTATAGATTCAATAAAACAGACTGTGGAAGGCGGAGGATGGGCAATAATACCTGCCTTTGCTATCGGGCGCACCCAGGAAGTGGTCATGATACTTGAAAAATACGGTATACGGCCCTATGTGGACGGCATGGGAGTGGATGTCTACAAGCTCCTCAAAAAACATCCTTCATACCTAAAGGACCCGGGCCGTCTTGATAAAGCTTTCAAGGACGCTTTTAGAGTGGATCCAAGGGAACGGTCACGATTAATGGATGAACCCTGTGTCATAGTGACCACCGCAGGTATGTTGAACGGGGGTCCTGTATTGTACTACCTGAAGCACATCCATGACGACCCAAGGTCAAAGATATTACTGACCGGGTACCAGGTAGAAGGCACCAACGGAAGAATGGCACTTAAACGGGGATACTACGAGGACAGGGGCAGGTCCGTCCGGATCAGCGCACAGATCGAACTCTATGATTTCTCAGCACACAGTGGTGACAGCAGCCTCAAGGAACTGGTCACGCAGCAGGTGAATGGCGGCTGCCAGCTTGTGGTTTGCATGCACGGCGACAATACCCAGGGTTTTGCATCATGGATAAGCCAGAACCTGGAAGTGAATGCGGTATCACCTGTCAACGGTGACCAGATTTATATTTAATCAGGCCTTTATTGAAAACATGAATATTGTAGTGCTGAGGCTCGGCCACCGGCCCGAGCGGGACCAGCGGGTCACCACACATGTCGGGCTGACAGCCCGGGCTCTGGGTGCGTCGGGAATGCTGCTTGCTTCGGATGACCGTGGTGTTATTAACAGCATAAACGAAGTGACCGGGCGTTGGGGCGGCGATTTCTTTGCCAGGTCAGTGGATTCGTGGAAACAGGAGGTACGACAGTGGCAGGACTCAGGCGGTAAGGTGGTGCACCTGACCATGTACGGCCAGAACCTGCCCGGTGTACTGGATGAGATATCAGGCACAAAGTCTGTAATGGTGGTTGTAGGTGCTGAAAAGGTCCCTCCTGATATCTACCAGGTGGCTGACTGGAACGTGGCAGTTGGAAACCAGCCCCATTCAGAGATCGCATCCCTGGCAGTGTTCCTTGACAGGCTTCATGCGATTCGGGGCACGGACCCTTTGACACAGGCATTCCAGGGAGGTACACTGAAGATCGTCCCATCCGGGCGGGGAAAAATAGTAAAGGAGGTATAGGGTTACAGCACAGCGAAAACTGGAACGGTTCCCGTCACATGGAAAATACAATTCGCTGTGGTACTGGAAGCATGTAGTATCCCCTGCAAGAGTGACCTACAATAATATCCTTATGCGCCTGGCCAGGATATCCCCCTCCCTCGGCCTGAAGCTCTGGCTATACCGGATGATGGGGATAGAGATGAGGATGTCCGACAAGATCAACAGCCTGGTGCCGGGTGAATCAAACGCCTTTCTTTTGTTTGGCTGCTATAAGTTCTTCCTGTAAAGTCACATTATCTGTTTTGTAGATTATCAATGAAATACACAATAGGAAAAATGCGACTATATTCATTAGCATAGGGATTATTATTGCACTTCCTGTAATTCCACCGCCGCCCGGACCCAGTACAGTCGGATGATTGGTAGCAGACCATATCCTGATGCTCATGAAACTGATAGGGACGCTGATAAAACCTATAATGCCGAATACCGCACTAAGACGAGCCCTTTTCTCTGGCATGTCAACAGCTTGCCTTACCATGAGGTAAGCAATATATATGAAGAACAGTACCAGCGAGGTATTGAGCCGTATATCACCGGGCGGCCAGTAGTGTCCCCATGCCGCCTTGGCCCATATGGAACCTGAGATGAGGGTCAGTCCTGCAAAGATGACACCAACCTCAGCCGATGCTGCAGCTTTAAGGTCCCATTTCTGTTCCCCATCCCGCAGGTAGAGGATGCTGAATATCATTACCAGCAGAAAGGCCATGTATGAGGTAAGGGCTATTGCGATATGGAAATATGCGATATAGAAACTGTATACATAGTTCGCCCATTGGGCATCATTGGATACATAAAGAACCTGTCCTTCAGTATCTGTATATGTACCCCGTTCGCCAGGGTTTATAGGTACAGGTGCATATAAGAAAATAATAAGGATGGCTGCAAGTATAAATATAACAGTGGCAGCATAGAGGTATTTCTTGCGATCAGTGTTTTTCATATTTTTTACCATGCTAAAGCCCTTCTTCAGCGATATTTGCAGTGTCATTAGATGTTTCATGTATAATAAATGATTTCGGAATGAGCAGCAATTCCAAATGAAAAATCAACATAAATGTACACAAAGTATAAATACCTTGACACTAAATAAATTTTTATTGTATATTGAGTATAACTTTGTATACTTAAGTAAATGCGAACGATATGAGCATTTTCTTGTTACAGCCGTAAAAGACTGTATTCTTGTTATAAGAGGGGAAACCTCTTATTATACCAAACGGAGGTAAATATAAGATGGATAATACATTGGATAATTATGTAGATACATTAAAGAAGGTTCTTACCGACCCTGAAGGTTTTTATTCGGAAATGCCGAGAGAAGGGGGCTATCAGGAACCATTAACATTTGCAGCTATTAACTTCGCAATCGTTGGATTGCTTTCAGGAATTATTGCTGTTATTATAAGTGGCGCCGATGCTATTTCGGCAGTGTCAATCCTGGTCGGTGCTGTGATTGGCGGCATTGTCGGACTGTTCATCGGCGGAATAATATTGTTCATATTCTTCAAGATATTTGGTGGCACAGGCGAATATGAAGGTACTGTAAGGATATTATCATATTCAAGCGCAGTCCAGGTCTTCGCATGGATACCCGTAATCGGATGGATTGCCAGTTTATATGGTATCTGGCTTAATATCGTAGGCGGAAAACATGTTCACAATCTGACCACTGTAAAATCTGCTATTGCGGTACTATTACCATTAGTAATCTTTGGAGTGATCATTGCATTGCTAATGGCTGTAATAATTGCATCTATCGCAGCAATTGGACTTGGCGGACTTGGTGGGTTTTAATTACCCGCCACTTTTCTTTTTTTTCAATTCATTTGAGGCTCTGGCATTCTAGAGTATATTCGTTATTTTTTGATTTATGAGATTGTTAAGGTGTATATTTTTAAAAAATTTATTTATAAATATTTTAATTGAAATTCTAAGTAAAATAT